>JBGSVU010000606.1:0-8658 GCA_041752775.1 Pirellulaceae bacterium
CAGAATGTCTTCGCCGCCTTCGCCAAACAGCCGGTCCACACCGGCCTGTCCCAACATTGAATCGTGGCCCAAACCTCCATAGAGGTCATCGTCACCCGTGCCCCCCACCATATAGTCATCACCGTTTTCGCCCACCATGACGTCGCGATCGCCGTCACCATAGAGCAGGTCGTTTCCCGTTCCTCCAAAGAGGGTATCCAGCCCGGAGCCGCCCCGCAGCGTATCGGTCCCCGCCTGGCCGACTATCTGGTCGTTCCCGTCATCGCCATGGCTCACGTCGTCGCCATTCCCTCCATTGGCAAAGTCATTGCCATTTCCACCAAAAATCATGTCATTGCCATCGCCACCATAGAGGCGATCATTTCCCTCGCCACCCTCCATCCGGTCGGCACCGTTTTGTCCCCAGAGCTCGTCATCACCGGCATCACCATACAAAAAATCATTGCCGTCACCGGTGTAAATGATGTCGATCCCGTCTCCTCCCCGCGCGATGTCGTTGCCGGCGTCACCGGACAGCAAATCGTTGCCACTTCCCCCATCGATCTGGTCATCACCGCTGTAGCCGTAAATAAAATCGTTCCCCCCCTGACCGGACAGGATGTCGTTCCCGTCATGCCCGATCAGGCCGTCGTTGCCATCTCCGCCAAGCAGTTCGTCGTTACCCGGCCCGCCCTGAAAACGGTCCGCCCCCGAGCCACCAAAAAACCGGTCGTTGCCGGCATAACCGTAGACAATCGCGGTAACCGCCGTTGAATTCCGGAAAACGTCGTCGCCGTGATAGGCCTGAAATACAACAGCGGAGACTTCGCTGGTATTAAAAACCTGCGAGTCAATGTTTACCAGCGTCACCCGAATCTGTTGCGCTGATTCGACCGTCATGGCAAGCGAATCATTTCCGCCTGTTCCCGTCACAATCACCTGGGCCGTGGCACTGTTGAATGTGATCCCCGCCAACAGCTGTTTGAGTTCCAGCTGGACATAACTGGCTCCCGCGTGGACAGAGGGATGGCACATCGAGTTTCTTTTTTTGTCCTTCATGGAATTTCCTTCCTGAGGCTGGATGCTCTGGTTAACCGGGTCTGCATTGACAGCCGCAGAGTTGGTAACGGGTTCCCATCGCGATACGATCCGGTTCCTTCACCAGCCAGGCGCTTCATGACCGAAATGCCAAAACAGTGGGATTGCCGGAGAACAATCCAGCAAGGTCGAATATCGTCATTTGGTCGCAACAAGTGACTGCAAACTTGCCCCCAAGGTCCATCGGGACCTGGGATGACTATGAACTGGAAGCAGTATCAGAACGGTGGAACGGGGCAGGTCCACTGAATGCATGAAAAGATGGCTGAAAGGCGGGATTCCAGGCTGTGAAATCCGGACTTCATCCAACGACGAAGGTGCTCATGCCTTGTTGCCGCATGGTACCGGATGGGCTCCATGGTGGCAAGCAAAAATCTGATTTGCTTTCAAACGCAGGAAACAGGGTCCGTTGGGGCGGATGACAGCATCCTGCCAGCCCAGGCCAGACGGTTTATGGCGGAAGCTGCGACGCCAATTCACCCTGGACACAAATGAAATCGCATTGTTTCACCGGGCGTGCCTTTGGTAACGCCGCCGGTCGCCGTGGCATGTTATATTGGTGGCTGATTCGGTTTTGACGGGAATCGCTTGGCGAGAGGGCGAAATATTGATGGGACAACGAACGGGGAAGCGAAACGGATCGGCAGGGACAGTCGTGATAGCGACCGGATTCCTTGCTGCGCTGGTTTTTTGCCTGCTGGGGTTCGTCCCTGTTATGGCTCAGCAGGAGGGCGCCCGCCGCGTAGACAATTCCGCTGCTGCGACCACCCTCGCGAGTCAGGCCACCAGTCCGGCCACCAACCTGGCGGATGGAGAAAATCAGGATGGTGAAAACCTGGTCGAGAACGGCGATTTCTCCCAAATCGAAAACGGCCTGCCGGTCCACTGGCTGGAGAGCACGTGGAGTGGCAAACCGGTTTTTTCCATGGACAAATCGGTCGGGCATGCAGCAGCCCCCTCGGTCCGGATTGAATCCAGAAATGGGGCAGACGCCAGCTGGAGCTACCGGGCCCAGGTCCAGCCCCACACCAAATACCGGTTTTCGGTCTGGATCAAAACCGAAGGACTTGATCGCGGTAGCGGTTTTGGCGCCTTGCTCAACATCCACGAATTGCAAATGGTTGGCAAAAGTGAAGCCGTCCACGGAACACAGGACTGGCAACTGGTCGCGACCGAATTTGAAACGGGTGATCACACGGAGTTGTTGTTGAATTTGTTGTACGGCGGATTCGGACAGTCGACCGGGTCGGTCTGGTTCGACGACGTGGTATTGCTGGAACTGGGATCGACCAAACCGGCGATTCCCCAAATGACGGAAACCGAAGCGATTGCCTTTTACGAAACAAGAATCAAACCGGTCATCGCGGAAAACTGTGCCGCATGTCACGTCGATGATCCGGAGGACTTCGGCGGAGGACTGGGGATTACCGGACGGGCCAGCCTGATTCGGGGCGGCGATTCGGGGCCGGCGGTGGCTGTTCATTCGCCTGAATCCAGCCTGTTGCTGTCGGCCATCAACCATGAATCGTTCGAAATGCCGCCGGGCGAGAAACTGCCGCAGGAAAACATTGACGACATCCGGCTCTGGTTGCAGTTGGGAATGCCCTGGACACCGGGCGAAGAAGTCGATCATGGAGAGGCGGAGAAAAAGTCGCTGGTTGATGATGCCGCACGGCAATGGTGGGCTTTTCAGAAACCACAAATAACGGAACCGCCGCCCGTCGAAAACGAGGCCTGGTGCCACAATGAAATCGACCGCTTTGTTTTGGCAAAACTGGAAGCATCCGGAATCCAGCCCGCTCCCCCGGCCGATCGCCAGACCCTGATCCGGCGGGCCTGTTACGACCTCACCGGGTTGCCGCCGACCGCCGAACAGGTGGCCGCGTTCGTCAGTGACGAGGATCCGGCCGCCTGGGAGAAACTGGTCGAACAGCTGCTGGCTTCTCCGCATTACGGTGAAAAGTGGGGACGACACTGGCTGGACCTGGTGCGGTATGCCGAATCCAACAGTTTTGAGCGCGACGGTGCCAAACCGTATGTCTGGCGCTATCGCGACTATGTCATCCGGGCCTTCAATGACGACAAACCGTACGACCAGTTTTTGACCGAACAGCTGGCGGGTGACGAACTGGAGCAGGTCACGGTGGATTCCGTCACGGCGACGGGCTATTACCGGCTGGGGCAGTGGGATGACGAACCGGCCGATCCGGAACAGGCCCGGTTCGATGAACTGGACGACATCCTCGCGACGACGTCGCAGACCATGCTGGGTCTGACGGTGAACTGTGCCCGCTGTCACGATCATAAAATCGATCCGGTTTCGCAGAAGGACTATTACCAGCTGCTGGCCTTTTTTGGAAATGTGCGGCACTACGGTGTCCGGGCGCACGAGACAGTTCTCGATGCCTCTGTGACGACCATGCAGGCTGGCGGTGACGCGATGGCAGATGCCGGCGACAACTCTCCCGAACGGCAGCAACTGCGGGGTGTCGTCCGGCAGATTGAAGAGATCGAGGCACTGGTCAAAGCTGATTTCGAGCCGGTGGAACACGAAGATTTCAAATACGAAATGCGGCGAATCGATCTGGTCGGCAAACGGGTCGGCACCATTCTGAATGAGCGACAGTTCAACCGGTACAAGCGGCTGGTCGAACGCAAAAAAGAAATCGAAGAAGTCCTGACAGGAAGCAAAGTCAACATTCTGTCCGTCAAGGAATCGGGCAAAAAGCTGCGGCCCATGCACCTGATGATTCGTGGCAACCCGCACGTCGAGGGCCCCGAAGTCCAGCCCGGTTTTCCCGAAGTCTTTGGTGTACCCGCGCCCGAATTCGTTTCGCATGGCGACCGGAAATCGAGCGGAGCACGCCTGGCCCTGGCCCAGTGGATCGCCTCCGGGGATAACCCCATGACGGCCCGGGTCATGGCCAACCGCGTCTGGCAATATCATTTTGGCGACGGTATTGTGCGAACCAGCAGCGATTACGGATATCAGGGCAGCCCGCCAACGCATCCGGAATTGCTGGACTGGCTGGCGCGGGAATTCGTGCAGCAGGGCTGGAGCGTCAAGCACCTGCACCGGCAAATCATGTTGTCAGCAACCTACCGGATGTCGGGCCAGTACGACGCGGCGGCCTACGCTGCCGATCCGGAAAACGAGCTGCTCTGGCGTTTCAGTTTGCGGCGGCTGACCGCGGAAGAACTGCGGGATTCGATTTTGATGGCTTCCGGCCAGTTGAATCTCGGCGAAATGTTTGGTCCGAGTGTTTATCCGAAACTGCCCCAGGAGGTGCTGGACGGTCAAAGCATGCCGGGCGATGGATGGGCAACATCGATGGACGATCAGGGAAATCGTCGCAGCGTTTACATCCACGTCAAACGCTCGCTGCAGGTGCCACTGCTGGCCAGCCATGACATGGCGGAAACCGATTTCACCTGCCCGGTCCGGTTTGTAACCACCCAGCCGACCCAGGCACTGAACATGATGAACAGCGAATTCAGCGGAAAAGCTGCCCGGGAAATGGCGCTGCTGGTACTGGCACAGCATCCCGGCGACCGCGACAGTCAGATTGCCACAGCTTTTCAGCGGGTGACCCAGCGGGTTCCGGCAGAAAAAGAGCGGGCCCGGCTGGCGGGACTGGTGGCAGACTGGCAGAAAAATGACCAGATGAATAAAGAACAGGCGATGCAGCAACTGTGCCTGCTGTTGCTGAATCTGAACGAGTTTGTTTATTTGGACTAGCGGTCCGACAGACCCGGAAATTGAAGAGCGGCGGAGGACCATGTCCCTCACGCCACCCCGGCAGATACGGCGGCATCGCATCCCAGGCATCCTGGTTTACGTAACTGGAATTTGGAATCATGAAACATTCAGACGGACAACCCTGTCGCGATTTTTGCGGCCGGACACGACGGGAATTTTTTTGGCAGACCGGCGCGGGTTTTACGGGACTGGCGCTGGCCGGCATGCTGGACAACCAGTTTCTGTCAGCCCAGGAAACCCAGGCCGACGGTGAAACGCCCTGGAAAAACCCGCTGGCCGCGCGCGCGCCGCATTTTCCGGCCAAAGCCAAAAGCGTGATCTTTCTTTATATGTACGGCGGCCCCAGCCAGATCGACACGTTCGACTACAAACCGAACATGTACGGGATGGATGGAAAAACGATCGAGGTCAAAACGTTTGGGCGAGGCGGCCACAAAAACCAGGGGCGCATCGTCGAACCCAAGTGGAAATTCAAACAGTACGGTGAGTGCGGCAAATGGGTTTCGGACCTGTTTCCGAACCTCGGTGGATGCGTCGATGACATCGCGTTCATTCACAGCATGACGGCGGATTCACCCATCCACGGATCGGCCATGCTGCAAATGAACTCGGGCAAAATCACCAGTGGAGCTCCGGCGCTGGGATCATGGGTCAACTACGGGCTGGGCAGCGTCAACGAAAACCTGCCGGGCTTTGTCGTGATGCTCGATCACAGCGGCGGGCCGATCAGCGGGCCCAAAAACTGGAGCAGTGGCTACATGCCGGCGACGTATCAGGGGACGGTCGTTCGCAGCAAGGGAACGCCGATTCTGGACCTGAATCGGCCGGGTGACATGACCGATGCCGTGCAGCGGAAAATGCTGGACGCGCTGCGTGAATTGAACGAGGCACATGAGTTGCCCCGCGGAGGAAATTCTGAACTGGCGGCGCGGATCGCCAGTTATGAACTGGCTTACAAGATGCAAAGCACTGCGCCCGAGGCCGTGGACCTGACGCAGGAGGACGAAGCCACAAGGAAACTGTATGGGCTGGACGATCCCAAAACACAGTACTTCGGCAAGCAGCTGTTGATGGCGCGGCGACTGGTGGAACGCGGGGTTCGTTTCATCCAGGTCTATTCGGGCGGCAATCACAACGATGCCAACTGGGACGCGCACGGAGACCTGATCAAGAACCACTCGCTGCACGCGGGCGAAACCGATTTGCCCATCGCCGGACTGATCAGGGACCTGAAACAGCGGGGCCTGCTGGATGAAACCCTGATTGTCTGGGGCGGCGAATTCGGTCGCCAGCCAACTGCCGAATACGAAACGGGAGACGGTCGCGACCACAACGCCTATGGGTTCACGATGTGGATGGCTGGCGGAGGAACCAGAGGCGGAATCAGTTTCGGCCAGACCGACGAGTTGGGCGCTTCGGCCGTCGAAAACAAACTGCATGTCAAACGTCTGCATGCGACGGTACTGCACCTGATGGGTCTCGATCCCAACCGGTTGACTTATTTTTATGGAGGACTCGACCAGAAACTGGTCGGAGTCGAGGGCGCCGATCCAATTCGCGAATTGATGGCCTGAGCCGAACGGGGAGCAGAAAACATGTACCGCTGGCTGACAGGTTATCTGGCCCGACTCGGCAAGGGTTCGGATAACGCCGCGGGTTCCCAGCCGATTGAGTATGAAACGGTCTACGAACAACTTTACCGGCAGGGCTATCACTCCGACCTGAACTTCTCAAATGCCAAAGACCTCGTGGCGTGGGTGCTGGAGAATCTGCAATTCAGTTCTGTCCTCGATGTGGGCTGTTCCAGCGGATGGGCCCTGGAAAAGTTTTCAGAGGCGGGCAAACAGGTCGCGGGTCTCGACCCCTCGCCCACCGCAATTGAATATTGCCGTGGCCGGGGAATCGATGCCGTCACCGGCTGCGCCCACCAGTTGCCATTCACGGAGGGGCAGTTCGAGTTGGTGCTCTCAACGGACTGCCTGGAACATTTGAATATCCAGCATGTTGCGGGAGCGATTCGGGAAATGCACCGGGTCGCCTCCCGGTTTCTGGCGCTCAAAATCTGCCCCCATGTGGACCAGGGCGAATGGAAACAGGTCGTCGGGCACGATCTGCACCTGACCGTGAAGCCCATTCGCTGGTGGGTGACTGAGTTTCTGAAACCGGGGGGCAAGGTCGTCCATTTCGACAACCGGGACACCTTTGTGATCAGGTTAAACTGAATCCCCGGGACTGCGCCGGCTTCCCTTTTCGTTCTTGCGGGGAATCTGCTGTCGCCCACAACCACCAGGCTCCCCCAGTCCCCCTGAAGCTCCAGTTTTGGCAGGGAACCGCGGCCGGTAGTTGCAGAGCAGGGGACCGGTGATCAAAATCGGAAACAGCTTTGGACCATTTTCAAAAACGAAATCACAAACAGTGCGTCAACGGCGCACACCTTCCGGAAAAGCCAACACCCATGACACGACCCGTCACTCTCTTTACCGGCCAGTGGGCTGATTTGCCAGTCGAAACGATGGCCTGCAAGACTGCGGAATTTGGATATGACGGAATTGAGCTGGCCTGTTGGGGCGATCACTTCGAAGTCGACCGGGCACTGGCCGAAGCCGACTATTGCCAGCAGAAATGGGATTTGCTGCGGCGTCACAATCTCGAATGTCACGCGATCAGCGCCCATCTCGTGGGGCAGGCTGTCTGTGACCGAATCGACGCGCGGCATCAGGCCATTCTGCCACCCCGGATCTGGGGAAACGGCGACCCGGCTGGAGTCAATGCCCGGGCGGCGGCAGAAATGGCTGACACGGCGCGGGCCGCGAAGAAGTTTGGTGTGTCGGTCGTGAATGGATTCACCGGTTCAGCCATTTGGCATTTGATTTACGGATTTCCGCCGGTTCCCCAGACGATGATCGATGACGGTTTCCGCCAGTTTGCCGAACGCTGGAACCCGATTCTCGACGTGTTTGGCGAGTGCGGCGTGCGGTTCGCGCTGGAAGTCCACCCGGGCGAGATCGCTTTTGATATCGAAACCGCACAGCGCTGTCTGGATGCAGTCGGTCGGCGACCGGAATTTGGTTTCAATTTTGATCCGAGCCATCTGATATGGCAGGGAATCGATCCCGTGCAGTTCCTGCGGGCGTTTCCCGACCGGATTTACCATTGCCATGTCAAGGACGCGATCCGGACGCTGAATGGTCGCAGCGGGATTTTGTCCAGTCATTTGAATTTTGGTGATCCGCGGCGGGGCTGGGATTTTCGATCGCCAGGTCGGGGTGAAATTGATTTCGAAGAGATCGTGCGGGCGCTGAACCAGATTGGGTACACGGGTCCACTGTCGATTGAGTGGGAAGATTGCGGGATGGAGCGTGAGTTTGGAGCGCGCGAGGCCTGTGGTTTTACGCGACGACTGCAATTTACCCCGAGCAACGTCCAGTTCGATGCGGCCTTTGAAAAAGCCTGAAGCCTGGCCCGGAATGGAACCGGACAGGGGTACGATGGGCATCCAGGACCGTCGCTGAAAATGTGTCTTCGAACGTAAAGGTCGCCTGAAAATTGATCGATATGACCGGCCAGGTAAGAGTCCGCTGTGACGGGAATGTCGGCACGATCGTGCTGGATCATGCCGCGCGGCACAACGCGCTGACACCCGGCATGGTGGCGGCGATTCGCGCGGGGCTGGAGGATTTGCACACGGACGGGCGGATTCGTGCCGTAGTGATCACCGGCAGCGGGAATTCGTTTTGCAGCGGCACCGACCTGAATTCGATTCCGCTGGTAACGCTGGGCGAGGAACTGCCGGATCCTGAACAGGACGACGTGGTGGCTTT
>JBGSVU010000607.1:0-5020 GCA_041752775.1 Pirellulaceae bacterium
TTGATGATGCGAACGGCGTGACTCAAAGCGTTGATTCCACCAACCCGAAAGTATCAATTTATTGGGGTCATGCATTATGGGACTGTTTGATTCTTTGTTTAGCGGACTGGAAGCATCCAGACGCCTCAGCCCCCAGGAATCGTTTGCAGGTGTGCTGATTGCGGCCAGTGCCTGCGACGGGCACATTTCGGAAGAAGAGTTCAACAGTCTGATCGCGGCCTTATTGCGCATGAAACTGTATCAGCGAACCAATGAAAAGGAGTTCCGGGGTGTTGTCAACAAACTGCTTGGCATCCTGAAAAAGAAAGGCCCCGATGTGCTGGCCGAGGCCTGTGTCGAGAATCTGCCCGAACAACTCGCAAAACCTGCCTTTGCCAATGCCTGCAATATTGTCCTCGCCGATGGCTCGGTGGAACCTGAAGAAAAAGAGTTCATTGACAAACTGCGCGGCCTGCTGAAAATCGATGAAAAAACCGCGAAGACCATCGCCCAGGTTATGGTCATCAAAAACAGGGGCTGAGTTCCCTCCCCGATCATTCCCGGTTGCGAATCCGTCGATGCTGCCCGTGCAGAACTTCTCCATCCAAAACAATTTGCCAGAGACCAGAACGATGTCACTCTTTGACGATTTGATTGACGACAACAGCGGCTTTTCCGAACAGGCCTTCGGACCGCAAGAGGGTTTCGCCGGGGTGCTGCTGTGCGCTTCGGCCTGTGACGGTCACATCGCCGACGAAGAGGCGCAGAGTCTCTTCATGACGCTGCATCAGAAAAAACTCTATTCGCGGCTGACCGAACAGCAATTCGGATCGGTGATGGATCGACTGATGGGAATGCTGAAACGGGGCGGGCCCGGCAAATTGCTGGAAAAAGCGGTTCCGGCCGTCCCACCCGAGCTGCGCGAAACCGCCTTCGCATCCTGCGTCGATATCGTCCTGGCCGACGGAACGCTGGAACAGGAAGAGAAAGAGTTCATCGAGGAACTCAAACTGAAACTGGAAATCGACCAGGCCCGCGCCAAAGCCATCGTCCAGGTGATGGTCTACAAGAATTACGGTTAAAGCCGTTTGGCACCGTTTTCCTGAAGCGCCGCCGGTTCAGTGCCCGCAAAGGATTCCTCCCGTCTCTGCAGAAACCAGTTGTCGATCTCGACGTGGCGAGTGAACCAGCGGTTGGCACCTGTTCGATTCCCAATAGTCTGCTGCAGATGTCCTGATTTTGAACATGAGTTACCGGCACACTCAAACTGCACCACTCTATCTTTTGCTGCTCGCATTCGCGCTTTTGCTGGGCGTCAACAGCTGGGTGCTGCGTGGCGAGCCCCTGGTCGCCGCCGCTTTGGCCGGCGCGGCGGTATTTATGGCGATTCTCGCGATGTCTTTTCGCGAACTGACAGTGGCCGATCGCGGTGACTGTCTGGATATCCGTTTCGGTCCACTCCCCCTGTTTGGCACCAGGCTGTGCTACTCGACCATGACATCGGTCGAATACGGCAGGTCTTCCCTCATCGATGGCTGGGGCATTCACTACCAGCCGGGGAGCGGATGGATTTACAACTTGTGGGGGTTTGACTGCGTCACCATCCGCTGTGGCAATCAGACAGTGCGTGTTGGAACAGACGATCCAGTCGGACTGGCTGCTTTTCTGTCAGAAAAAATCCGGCAATCGAACGTTCTTCCGCGTTAGACTTCCCGGCCCGATGGCGTTCATCGGATACCAGACTGCGCAGAATGTCCGCAATAAACTGGCGGGTCGTACGACGTCGGTCTGCTTGCACCGGATCTGGCCCGGCAACTTTCCCAGTTGATTCAGAGCCGGTCCAAGATGGGAGTTTGAAGAGTCGAAGGACTGGTACCGCTGGTGACTGGCACAAAACTGGAAGCCCCGGCCGCGGTCACTTTGGGGAGAAAAACGGCAGACTCAACACCCTGATACCGGGCATATTCGCGCAGATTCATGTGCCCGATCGCACTTTGCACATCGCAAACTCCGGAAATTCGTTGTCCGGAAAATGGCACGTCAATTGCTTGAATGACGAACGCACTTATCGGGCAGCCTGCGCGGCAAACTGGAAAACCGCTGCGTCCTCCGGCTGCCTCTCTGGCCATTCAGGACAATTCCATGGATCTCGCAAGAACCCAACGACTGCTCGAAGACAAACTGGCTGAACTTCTCGACCGGGCCGGTGAAATTGAAGAGAAACTGAGTGATCCAGGCGAAAAAGACTGGAGCGAAAATGCAATCGAGATGGAGGACGATGAGGTCCGGGTCGGAATCGGCCTGATTACCAAAAAAGAGTTACTGGAAATCGAAAACGCCATCCATCGGATCAAGACCGGTGAATACGGAAAATGCGCTGTATGTGGCCAACCGATCAACAAGACGCGACTTGCGGTGTTGCCCCAAACGACGACCTGCATTCAGTGTGCCTGAACCTCACTGGGGGTGATTTCATCCCGGACGGCTGATCGTCTTCGCTGCCCCCGTCATTGCTGCCCGCGCCCCGTTCGAGCCCTGCCGGTTCAGCACCATACAGGTTGTTTGCCGGCATCAGGAGTTGACGCTGAATCGATTTACCCGACCGGCAATTTCATCGGGCGTGAGTGGATCTGCGGTTTTAATTTGATCGTGCAGCACGGCGACCGTGGCCTCCGAAACGTCCCCTTTTCGTTCGCGAATTCGCCGTTCAAGTTCGGCAACCGGAGCCTTGCAGTCAATCACGCCAAAGGGAATCTCCAGCTGGTCAGCCAGATCGCGGAATTTGCTGCGATCGGTCTGATTCAGAAACGTCGCATCGGCCACCACAGAAAATCCCGCATCCAGAATTTGCCCGGCTGTCTCCAGCATTCCATCGTAGACTCTGCTCTTTGCCCCAGGTGAGTATTTTTCATTAGCGGATTGTGACGCCTCCCCCATGCGGTTTCGTTCGACATCGGACCGAATTCGAATGGCTCCCGTTGCTTCGACACAGTTCATGGCGGCTGTCGATTTGCCACTGCCCGACAGGCCGTGCGTGATATAAAGGAACTGACTGGAGCGCTGTGAAAGTTCCAAAGCGAGCTCAACCAGGTGAGAAACAAAGCCCTGATCCGTGGTATCACCCGAAAGGAACGTCTGCTGTTGCCGAATCCAGTCCACCTTGGCCCGAACCATGGCGCGGTAGACGAGATAAAAGCGAAACACGCGCATGCCGTCATAGTCGCCCGTCTGCTCCAGGTAACCGGCCAGCAGCCGGTTGGCCAGGTCCGGCCGTCTGTGATGCTGCAGATCCATCACGGGGAAAGCCAGCTCGCTCATGCAGTCGGTCCACTGAAAATCTTCGTTGAACTCGATCCGGTCAAAAATTTCCGTTCGCCCCCGGAAGAGGACAATGTTTCCCGCATGCATGTCTCCATGACACCGGCGCACCATTCCGCTGGCCCGGCGCCGCGACATGGCCTCCCTGCAACGCTGAAACTCCACCTCAGTCCAGCTGCGCATCTGAAGCAGCTGCTCACGCGTTTTTGGCGACAGCGCACCACTCCATTCGTCGGGTCCGCTGGCCGCGCTGGCATCGGCCTGGGACCGAAACGCGGAAAAGTTGTCGAGGGCCTCGTGGCGAATTCGTTCGGCCGTTCCAAACGGCTGGTCGGCCCCGGCACGCGGAATCCGTTTGTGAAAACTGGCGATCAGGTCCGTCAGTCGATCAATTTCCGTCGCCGTGACCTGCCCCTGCTGCAGACGGTGGGCGAGGATATCGGCCTGGTCAAACTCGTTCATTTGAACGGCGTAATCCAGCACTTCACCGCTGCCACTGATGGTCGGACAGGACGGCGGCCCGTTAATCGTGACAACGTCCAGATAAATATCTGGTGCCAGTTCGCGATTGAGTTCCAGTTCCAGTTCGCAAAAGTGTTTGCGGCGTTCCAGCGTGGAATAATCGACAAAGGGCAACTGGACCGGTTTCTTGATTTTGTATGCACAGGTGCCCGTCAACACGACCCACGAGATATGCGTTTCCAGCAACTCCAGCGAGTCGGCCGGGTGGGGGAAGGCAGCGGCTCGCAACAGCAGGCTGGGATCGAACGCACGTTCCGGGCCGGGTGATTCAGGGATCATGATTTCGTTCTGGGCGTTATCCGTTGTTGGTCAAAATCGATGGCGCTTTGGGCCAATGCAGGCTGGGGACTGGAAACAGCCGAGGATTCCGTGCAGGAGCAGACGTTTGCCTGGCCGCAAAACAGCTCCTGCGAATACCAGACCCAAACAGACCCAATTGTGTACGGATCAGCCCGGAGAGACCAGTTAGCCGGTCGGCAGCAAATGCAATCCTCGCGGCATGGAATTTGCTTTTCAGTTCTTTTGAGTCTTTGGATCAATAGTGGATTCCACTTGAAGCGGCGGTAGGCGAGACGGCGCAGGGGGTCCTCAAAAATCTGAAATCAGCGGCCGAAGACCTGTTGACCGGCTTCGGAAAAATCTGGCGGGCACTTGAAAAAGTGTGAGGTCAGCCGCATTCCCTGATATCTCAACCGGACTGGACCCTGTGCGGCGCGCTGACGGGCGTATTCGCACGCAGTGGTGTGAATCACCGTCGGGCACGGCCCATTACCGGAAAAAGAACCCATGCCCGACCTGGCCGGACAAGTTGATTTTGCACCGTTGCTGACCGGAATGGGTGGCGGCCTCGCACTTTTTCTGTTCGGCATGCGGCTGATGACAGAGGCGTTGAAAGTTGTCGCAGGATCGAGCATGAAAAACCTGCTGGCCCGACTGACAGCCAACCGCTTTTTCGCAACGCTTGCCGGCACGCTGATCACGGCCGTGATTCAGTCCTCATCGGTAACAACCGTGCTGGTTGTAGGGTTCGTCACAGCGGGAGTCATGAATCTGTCCCAGTCGATTGGTGTGATCATTGGAGCCAATATCGGGACCACAATCACGGGCCAGATCATTGCATTCAACATTACCAACTATGGTCTGGTGATAATTGCCGCCGGTTTTTTTCTGGAAATCCTTGCCCGGCAAGAACGGTTTCGAC
>JBGSVU010000608.1:0-4947 GCA_041752775.1 Pirellulaceae bacterium
CTCTCGCTGCTCTGACTGCTTTGACTGCTCTGGCTGCTCTGGCTGCTCTCGCTGCTCTGACTGCTCTCGCTGCTCTGACTGCTCTCGCTGCTCTGGCTGCTCTGGCTGCTCTCGCTGCTCTGAATGCTCTGAATGCTCTGGCTGCTCTCGCTGCTCTGGCTGCTCTCGCTGCTCTGGCTGCTCTCGCTGCTCTGACTGCTTTGACTGCTCTGACTGCTCTCGCTGCTCTGGCTGCTCTGGCTGCTCTGAATGCTCTGAATGCTCTGACCTTGCGCCAGCGAAAACAAATGAGCCGCCGAAAATCGAAAACATCCACAAGGCCGTGCTGGGAGCCGTCACGGCGGACGGATGTCGTCTCGATATGAACAGTTGGCACAGTTGCGAGACAACACACTGCCGGGCCGGATGGGTTGTCCACCTGGCCGGAAAAGCAGGGTACGAGCTGGAGGATCGAACATCGACGCTATTTGCGGCGATGCAAATCTACAGGGCCAGCGGGTACGAGATTAGCCCATGCCGGTTCTTCGACCGCGATGAGGTCGCGATGGCGGATATTCGTCGATTGGCCGAGGAGTCAACATGAAACCTTGCCCACAATGCGGAGCGGACAAGCAGGTCCGGCAACAGGAATCGCACCCGCCGATGTATATCTGCGACCGGCGCAACATGCAGTTCGATGGAATCGACGATGGAGTGGTTGGCTATGGCAGGCAGGACCGGTACGCGGAGCGGAAAGAGGAATACGAAATCCGACAGAAGCAGCGCAACCACGGGAGGCACGGACGCCATGACAACCGCAGGTAAAACGACTGCCGCTGAAATCAACAGCCTGCTGGCCGCGCGGTATCCGCTGCCGAAATATTCGCTGGCGTTCGAAGTCCCTGACGGCACCGGAATGAACAAAATGCGGACGATCGATGCCGTGGCAATGGGCTGCTGGGCAACTGTTGGCGTGCAAATGATCGGCCACGAAATCAAAGTCTCCCGCAGCGACTGGCAACGCGAAATGCAGGACTTCACAAAATGCTACGCCTGGAAACAGCATTGCCACGCATGGTATCTGGTGGCTCCGAAGGGTGTTGCGAAACTGGAGGAACTGCCGCCCAGTTGGGGGTTAATGGAACCGGCTGGCAAGGGGCTGAAAATCCGCAAGCCCTGCGAAATCAACAGTACCCCGCAGCCAGTCGGTTTCCGAATGCTGGCCGCGATCATGCGGCGACTGCAGACCACGGCACCGGTAGCGATCGATCACCAGATTGCACTGCGAAACGCCTACCAGGCTGGCAAACAGGAAATGGCGGCGACTTTTAAGTACCAAAACGAAAGACAAGCCAGGGACTATGAGGAGCTGCTTAAGGCTGTAGCGACTTTCCGTCGCAATTCAGGGGTAAGTATTGACACCTGGTCCGGAGATGATGTCGGCAGGGAATTCAATGCGTTTCAGCAGATCATTCGCAAATCGATTGCCATTAAAGGCCTTGCTGAACACGCCAGCGTCCTGAAGGAATACCTTGACAGCCTGCAGCCTGCCAACAGAACTGAGGGTCCAAGCGAATGAGTGTCAACATCCTCGCATTGGACCCCGCGAACAACACCGGCTGGTGTATCGATGATGGCACGACGCTGGGCGCTGGCACGCTGCCCATAACGGCCAAAGGCGATCAGCATCCCGGTCGCAGGCTGGAACGTCTCCGGCAGTTCATTTTCAAGGTCCAGCGGTCCGCCCCGATCGACCTGCTGGTTTACGAAGATGCGGTTCTCGGAAGTCACTTTTTCCAGACGCAAATCCTCCATTCGGAATTGCGCGGCGTGATCCTGCTGACCGCTGCGGAAATGGAAATCCCCGTCCTGTCCGTCAATCCCATGACGTTGAAAAAGTGGCTCACGGGACACGGCGGGGCGAAGAAGAAAGACATGATCGAATCGGTTCGCCAGCGGTTCGGTTTTATCACAACTGACGACGACCAGGCGGACTCGGTCGCGCTTGCGAAATACGGTCGGGCTGTCCACACGCGCGTTGTGGAATCGACCGCCAAACTACCCTTTTAGGAGCAAATCTGTGGCAAAAAAATCAAAATCAACCGTTTCGCTTTTGGATGCCCCCGTGCAATTCGGCGGAGTGTCGATCGGTGACCAGACGGCTCGGCTGGGCGTGAGAATCTCCCGCCAGTGCATCAAGCTGGAACATGCCGACGAGTACTTTTCCGGGAGGCGGTTGTCCATCCAGGTCGCACTGGGCGGCGGTGAGGACAGCCCGGGGCAAATGCTGCTGTTGGATGATATGGACTTCGTTATCGCGTCTGTGTGCGACGTGAAGCGTTACGGGGTCACGTCCGACACGATCAGCACGGGTCTGACATTCTCCCTGAAGGACACTGAAATCGAGACGCTGGCGCGTTTCAGCAAGGGGTCTGGCCGTCTGGCGATCAATCAGGCGGTGGAAATCCCGGTCGATGTCGCCACCGATGATGACGATGACGACGATGCCCCGAAGAAGGGTGCGCTGAAAACCGATCAGCCATGGCGGCGGGTTTCGCTCGATACGCTGTTTCACGGTTCGATCCTGAAGGCGCTGAAAGCGGGCGGGCTGTCCACCGTGGGCGACATGGCGGACCACACGGCCAAAGACAACCGCTTGACGGACATTCGAGGTATCGGCGGTGCCGCTGCGGAAAAGATTGAAGATCAGATGGCACGCTTTTGGGCCGACAACCCGGACGCCGGAAAGCAGATGTCCGATGCCGTGCTGGGGGCGAAGTAGGGCAACGTGATCGAAATCACGCTGGCGGATTTTGAGTGAGTGACTATTGGAGATAACGAGAATGGCGACAGAGACAATTGACGAATCGGGAAAACGGCTAAGGTGGCAATGCGGCTGCCGTCAGAATGGCGGAGTGATGGTGCAGTTGTGGAGGCCAGGCGATCCAGACATTGACGAGCTTATTGAAGCGGCGCGGGCCATGATCGCTACGCGGGTACGATTGCCAAGTCAGTTACAGCGGACATTGTTTTCGTCTGACTTGCTCGAAGCGGCAAAAGATGAACTTGACGATGTTTTATCCTGCTCTTTGATTGTGAACTTTGACAAGTCGCTCACTGATTGGGGAGTAGAACGCGCCTACTGGTATTTCCTGTCGTCATGGATGGGACGCAACGGGACAGCGGGTACCGCCCGGATTGACTATCAAATTGCTGTTCGCTGGACGAAGAACGGCGGATCCCCAACCGTCCGATTCAAAAACGCGATCGACTCGATTCCGGCCTGGCACAACAGGTTGCGAAACGTGGTGATTCTGAAGCGCAACGCTTTCGATATTCTGGACCGATTCGAGGATCACGAAGCGACCGCGATCTATGCGGATCCGCCGTACCACGCGGTCACGAGAACCAAAGGGGCGGTCAAGAACGGTCGCGGCGGCAAGTACCTGCATGAGTTCGACCATGCGGACGGGATGTTTGGCGATGATCACACCCGGCTGGCCGCAATCCTTCGCGGGTACCGGAAAGCCAGAATCGTCGTCAGCTACTACGACTGCCAACGGATCCGCGAATTGTACGACGGCTGGACGTTCCACGATTGCACGATGAACAAGCAGCTGCACGCCCAGAACGGTCGGGGAGCCCGCAAGAAAACCGCCCCCGAAATGCTTATCACCAACTTTTAAGGCTCGCAACCATATGGACAAACTCCCGTGGGAGAAGTGGTATCACGGCGACTGGCTGAAGGATTCTTCAGTCGGGCGCTGTTCGCTGCTTGCCCGTGGGCTGTGGATTGAACTACTGAGTCTGATGTTCCTCGATTCTGTCTCGGAAATCTCAGGCACCCCCGATGAACTGTCGCGTATTGCACGCTGCAGCCGGGTGGAACTGGAGGCCGGACTGGAGGAACTGAAACGGACGCAATGCGCGTCTGTAACGGTCTGTAACGGGAATGTAACGGTGGCCTGCCGCCGACTGCAGAAACAGCGTAATGCACGCGAAAACACTGCAAAACGAGTCAAACGGCACCGCGAAAAGCAACCAGGTAACGCACCTGTAACGGTACAGAAGTCAGAAGTCAGAAGTCAGAAGTCAGAAGTCAGATAAGGAACCCCCTAACCCCCTTCCGCCCACGGTCCCGGACGACTGGATTTTTCCTGACGGTTGGGGCTGCGCGGAACTCAGATCCGCACTGGACGATTGGGCGGCGATGCGGGCCAAAATCGGCAAACCGGTAAAGAGCCGGGCATCGACCAGCAAGCTTTTCAAGCGATTTCGGGATTCCGCCCACCTGATCGAAGTCGCCGAATTCTGCGAAGCGAACGGGTATCAGGGGCTGAAGCCGGAGTACTGCGCGAAACGAAAAGGCGACGGCAAATCACCTGGACAGAAAACCATGGAGGCGAGCTGGTGAACGAAAACGACAAGCCAAGATTCAAAATTGCTATTGCCGCATTGGCTGAAGCCTTGGACTACGAATGTCCGGCGACACGCCAAAAAACGTACTGGCTGCTGTTCGGGCATGTTTCGATCGAATCATTCGAATCGGCTTGCGAACAGGCGATGCGGACCCTGCGGTGGTTTCCGAAGCCGGCGGAGTTGTTCGAAATCATCAATGGTTCCGCGACCGACCGCGCCGAGGCTGCTTGGTTGTTGGCAGAACGCGAAGTCCTGCGGGTCGGATACCGTCGCAGTCCAGCGATCGATTGCCCGGTGACCATTGCCGCCATCGAGTCATGCGGAGGATGGGAGCGGTTCTGCAGCGTCCCGGAAAAGGAAGTTCCGTTTGTCAAGCGGGATTTCCTGAAGGCGTTCGGTGCGTTCGTCCACGCGCCGCCGAGAGTCGTCCAGCCGCTGATCGGTGAGGTTGACCGGTTGCGTGATCGGCTGCCGAAGCGTGGGCCCGTTAGGATTGGTGAGTTGACGGGTGAGGTTTTGAGAATCAGGTAACGATAGCGATAACCGAGC
>JBGSVU010000609.1:0-8376 GCA_041752775.1 Pirellulaceae bacterium
GGCAATGCTGCCGATATCCAGCAGCAACCGGGCACTGCTCTGCCGGTCGACCGGTTCCAGCGTTTCAGCCAGCCGGACCAGTGTTCCCACAATGCGAAAAGCAGTTTCGGTTTGGCCGGAGCCGTTGGTGTCGGGATGGGCCACCAGCTGGCGGGAGTACTCCACGCAAAATTCGCTCCACGTCTTGCCGTCGCTCAAACGCTGGTTGCGGGGAGCCAGCGGCAGCAGTTCCGACAACAGTTCGACAGCCAGAACCCGCGTCATGGGATCCTGTTCGAAACGTCGCACGGTGGTGTCAATCTGTTGCAACAAGTCGTCCCATTCAGCGGAACGGTTGATGTTCTGGCGGATGGAATCAAAAGCCGATTTGGCAGCGGCGGCGGCGGGAACGGCGGCGGTCAATGTCTGTGCGGGTTCGGAAGAATTCTGGTCACCAGTCGAACGACTGGCGACGGCGAAAGAGGCTGGCAGCGCGACCGAACCAGCGGCCAGAAACAACAGAAAGATGCGGGAACTAATCATGGGCTCACTCCGTTGAGAGAGTTGAATTGTTGAATAGTCATTGAGTTTCCGCGAGCGGCAACTCTCCAGTTCCAATGGGTCTTGGCTGGATCAGACACTACGGTACCGAACGAGCGGTCAGGAGAAAGGGGTCGCCTGCGACAGTTTGGCATAAGGCGGGTTCTGGCCACCTTGCGCTATCCCAGTGGGGGCTGTTTTCGCACTGTTTCTGTTTTTTCGTCGTGATATCAGTCGCTTTCCGGCGGCATTTGACCCCAAAAAAACCGGTCACCCGGCCGGAAACTGGCGGCAGTATTCATAGAGGGCCATCGTCGCCGCGGTGACCACGTTGTAGCTGTACGGCACGCCGTAAACCGGAATCTCAATCAGCGCATCCATGATCCGCATCGTCTCCGGATCCATCCCGTCCCGTTCGTGGCCCAGACAGAGCGCCACCCGGTGCGGAAAACGGAACTCGTGCAGGTTCTGAGAATGGCTGGACTGTTCCAGCCCCACCAGCTGGAAACCGTCCCGCCGCAGCTGCAGCAGTTGCGGCTGAAGCGAGCGGTGGCGATCGATTCGGACAACCGAGGTCGCATCGCGCGCGATGGTCGGATCGATTTTGACGTTGCCGCTGGCGATCATCCGCGTGATGCCGCAACACCCGGCCAGCCGCACTAGCCGCGAGAGGTTGACTCCGCTGCGCAACTGCGGCACGCACAGGACCAGCGGCCGGGGTGTCTGCAACGGGACCGGTGGCCGGTGCCGGATATGGTCGGGGATTTCGTCTTCGCTGGCTGGCATAGGAATCGGGTGGCGAGCAGGGCGATCGGTTGTCGCCACAAGAATAGCCAGGCTGTTCGCCGACGGGAATCGGTAGGCCGCCGACACGGTTTTAGAGCCGGGAACCGAATGGAGCGCCACAGCCAGGTTGCCCGCCGTCCGGTGGTGTTCGTTGAGGGGTTCGCCCGGATAAAACCGGGTGCTAACGCAGGTCGGATGATCGATATTGGCAGTGTCCAGCCAGGCTGAATGCAAACGCAGGTCGGCTGATCAATATTGGCGCTTTCGATTCAAGCCGGAGGCTTGACAGCCATTAGCCGGTGGTCAGCGAAGCGCCACCACCAGTCAGGCGACCCCTCATCACGAATTGCATCCCGGAGGGATGCCAGATGGGGTTTTGAATCGCGCCGCCCAAACGTTGGGTATTGGTTTGCGCTGCCAGAATCTGGCATCCCTCCGGGATGCCGGTTTAATTGTGGGCGTTGGGTTCCGGTGGTGTTCGCTGCGCTCAAACGACCGGCTAATGGCTGAAAAGCCTGCCGGCTTTTTTCAAATTCATTTGCCAAAAGATGATGCGTTGGGTCCCGGTGGTGTTCGTTTGCGGGTTCTTCCGGAAAAAACCGGGTGCTAACGCACGTCGGCTGATTGATACTGGCGGTGTCCAGCCAGGCTGAATGCTGGCGCACGTCGGCTGATTGATATTGGCGGTGTCCAGCCAAGCTGAATGCTAACGCACGTCGGCTGATCGATACTGGCGGTGTCCGGCCAGGCTGAATGCTGGCGCACGTCGGCTGAGCGATAATGGCGCAGTCCCGCTAAATCACCAGCACGGGCTGTCCGGCTTTCAGCAGGACATCGATCACCAGGTGGTACCCGGACGCCGTGTGGTCTGCGGGGCGGGGGATGATCATCATCCCGCAGGCATGCCGTTTCATTTCGACCAGGACTTCGAGGGCCGGAGTCCCAAGGTGGAAACTGACTTGCAGTTCGATATTTTTTTCGCTGGCTTCGCGTTGAGCCATCCCCACGAGTGAACCCATGCGGGACGTGATGGCCCGTTCGATCGCGGCCTTCTGCACCGAAGCGATTTCTTCACGGGCCTGCAGCAACCGCTGGGCTTCTTCGATCGCAGTCCGGTCGGCCAGCTCAACCAGATGGATCTGCGTCTGGCTGTCCGCCAGTCGAAAGGCCCAAGAAATGGCGCACCGGGTCGAGTCATCGTCACGGATCGCGGCGACTTGCAGGCAGTCGAGCGTTTGCGATATCCCCGACGGTTCGGGAGGATTCCGGACGCACAACAGCGGCAACGTGACGGACTGCAGCAGGTGGTCCGCGACTTCGCCCAGGCTTTCGTCGCCGCCCGTATCGAGTGGAACACCACAGGGAAACGAGATCACGATCAGCCCCGCGCCGGACTTTTCCGCCGCCTCGCGAATCCCGCTGGCCGCTTCGTGCACCTGTTCGCTCGCGACGGCGTGTTCCGAAACGGATGCGTCCAGCCGGCGGGCCACGGTCTGTCCCAGCTCGCGAACGGCCGGAGCCAGCGGACCCTCGTCGACCACGACCATCACGTGGCCGACCGGGTTCTGTTCCAGCTGCAGCCGTCTGGCGTGCGTCGCGGCTTCGAACATGCCGAGGTCTTCCTGCATGTTCTCGCCCAGTTCAAAGGGTTCGAAATCGTTATGTTCGCTGGCCATGGTGTTACAGCCCTCCCGCTGCAGAGGCTCCCGCCGAGCCTGGGAACAAATGGAACACAGAGAACAGGTAAAGATAGATCAGTGCGACCGTTCCCTGAATCATCAGTATCACGCCACCGACTTTGAAAAATTCACCCCAGCCGACTTTGACACCGCCTTCTTTTTCCAGTCCATTCAGCGCGATCACGGAGCTGACGCTGCCGATCGGTGTTGAGTTCCCCCCAAGGTTCGCGGTGATCACCAGTGCCCACCAGAAGGGGACAACGTCCTGGCCCATGGCACCCATTTCGCGGACCAGCGGGATCAGGGTGGCAGCCACAGGAATATTGTCCATCACGCCGGAAAGGACCAGCACAAAACCGGACATCAACATCATCGCCAGCGTTGAATCGCCGCCGGAAAAATCGAGCATCAGTTTGGCCAGCACCGCCAACAGGCCCGAATCCTGCACCGATCCAATGATCAGGAACAATCCGACGAAAAACAGGATCATCGACCAGTTTACTTTCCGGATGGCTTCGTCGGGATACACGCCGGAAACCAGCAGGGCCGCTGTTCCGCCCGTAAAGGCCACCAGGTCCAGTCCGACGCCGAGGCTTTGGGCCGATGCAAACCCGACGATCGTCGCCCCCAGAATTCCCGCACAGCGATAAAAAAGTCTTCGGTCCTTGACCAGCGCCCACTCGTCGAATCCGGCCACCAGTTGCTGGCGGCTGCCCTCATCCATGGGGCTGGTCAACAGCTCCCGGTAATACCGCCGAATGTAAAAATAAGCGATCACGGCGGAAATCAGCCCCATCGGAGTCGATACCAGAAAGAAATGCACGTAGGGCAACTGGCCCGCCGTCCCCAGCATCAACGTGCAGATGCCCGACGAAAACGTCATCAGCGCGCCCGAGTTGGCACTGATCGCAATCGCCATGATGTACGGTTTCGGGTTCAGATTCAGTTCCCGGGTCACCACCAGACACAGCGAAACCATAATCATGGTCCCGGGAGCAATCGTCAGAAATGTCACAAAAACCATCGTCGCCAGCACCATCGCAACCAGCAAGCGTCCCGGTTCTCCTCCCGTGGCTTTGACAATTTTCACGGCGACGAAATGAAACAGACCGGAACGGCTGGCGATCTCCACCAGCACCGAAGTCCCGATGATTACGCCAATGACACCGATGTCGTGCCCGATGATTTCGTGCACATGTTTGTAACCGGTCTGGCCATAGACCCCCAGCCACAGCGCGCCGATGATGCAGAGAATCGCACCGACCATCGCCGCCAGGCTTTTGTGCATCCAGTCAAAAGCAATCGCCAGATAGGTGACCGTCATGATCGCGCCGAGCACGATCATGGGAATCAGCGGCTTGATGTCGGCCGCCAGCGGGGCCACGTCGGTATCAGCAAGGAATGCGAACATGCCGCCGATTGTGTTCGATTTCTCCCGCCGGGGCAACCTGAGCCCAACCGGGGTCATCAGCAGTGGGCCACGTATCAGGCAAAATCCTGGCCAGGCACCAGTCGCGAATCAGACGACTTCCGGTTCGATCGTGGCCGACATCGCGCCTTTGCAGCGTTCCAGCAGCACATCGCGACCAAAAGCGTGAATCTGGTCTCGTTTCAGTTCGGCATGTTCGCGGGTGGTTGTCAGGCAGATGGCCCGGCCCGTCCGGTCGACTTCGGTTGCAATTTTGATCCCGGTGGTTTCGGGGTGCCCGAAGATTTTTTTCATCATGTAGATCACGTATTCATACGTGTGGTCATCGTCGTTCCAGAGGATGACGTGATAGCGGGGCTGGCGTTTCGCAGCAGGGCGTTTCTTTTTGGGTCGAACGATGGTTACGGGTTCGACGGTCGCGATGTCGGCCTGGTCGTCCATGTTAAAAAAAGCGTTAACCGAAAAAGCTGCGAATGCGGGGGAACGGGGATGAACCTGCTCCATTGTAGCAGTCCTGAATCGAAAAGAGTACCATTTTTGCAAGCAGAATTCGCGCCCGTCGCCGTGCCGATGACCGGTTGGCGGGCGGGGCATTTTACGGGACAGACTGGCAGGACGACCGGATTTGCCGGCCTGGACGATCTTTCATTCAAGGGGCAGCGTTCCATGCAGGAAGTACTTGGGTATGCAGAGAAAAACCGCGAGCGGTTCCAGGCGGACCTGTTCGAGTGGCTGGGGATGGCCAGCGTCAGTACAGACCCGGCATTCGCCAGCGAAGTTCGCCGCGCCGCGGACTGGCTGGTCACCCGCATGCAGAATCTCGGACTGAAAACCCGGCTGGTCACGACCCGCAAACATCCGATCGTGATTGCCGAAACCGAACCGGTGCCCGGGACTCCCGTCGTGCTGGTCTACGGACACTACGACGTCCAGCCGCCCGATCCGCTGAACGAATGGACCACCCCGCCCTTCCAGCCCGCGGTGCGGGACGGCAAGGTCTTTGCCCGTGGCGCTACCGATGACAAGGGTCAAATGCTGACGCACCTGTTCGGCACCGAAGCCTGGTTGCGGACGGTGGGCAAGTTGCCGGTGCAAATCAAATTTCTGATTGAGGGAGAAGAGGAATGCGGCAGCCATTCCCTGCACGAACTGTTGCGCGGCGAATACGACAACGGGACGTCGATCGTCGAATCGCTGGCCAATGACATTGTGGTGATCAGCGACAGTTCGCAGTATGGCGCGGGTCAACCGGCGATCACCTATGGATTGCGGGGCATCGCCTACTACGAATTGCGGCTGACCGGGCCTTCACAGGATTTGCACAGTGGCGGTTTCGGTGGCGCGGTAACCAACCCGGCCAACACGCTGTGCCGGATATTGGGCCAGCTGCTCGATGACGAGGGACGGGTCACGCTGCCAGGTTTTTATGACGCGGTCGTGGACCTGACGAAGGAAGAGCGAAAACAGTTTGCGGACCTCGGTTTCGACGATGCGGCTTTCATGAAATCGGTGGGCGTGTCGGGGATGCAGGGCGAAGCGGGTTACAGCACGCTGGAACGCCGCTGGGCCCGGCCGACGTGCGACATCAACGGACTGTGGAGCGGTTATCAGGGCGAGGGTGCCAAGACCGTGCTGCCAGCCCGGGCCGGAGCCAAGTTCAGTTTTCGGCTGGTCCCCAACCAGAATCCGCAACAGATTTCCGAATCGCTGACGGAGTGGTTGCAGGAGCGTATTCCGCCGGGCATCACGATGGAGTTGATCGATCGCCACGGTGCAGTCGGTTCGATGGTTCCGCTGGACAGCCCGTTCATGGCGGCTGCCGGGGCCGCCATCCAGTCCGGTTTCGGGACGGCGCCGGTTTTCATCCGGTCGGGCGGATCGATCCCGGTGGTCAACGAGTTTGCCAGCCGGCTGGGGTCGGACACGCTGCTGCTCGGCTGGGGCCAGGACGACGACAACATGCACAGCCCCAACGAAAAATTTTCGCTGGACGATTTTCAGCGGGGAATTCTCTCCAGCGCGCACCTCTGGTCGGAAATTGGCAAAATGAAAATCCGCTGACCGGTCAGCGCCAGGTCGCGATGGCAACTGAATCGGCTGGAACCGCTGCGGTCATGACGGACGCCGCCATCGCCAACCCGGAGCTCGCGGTCCCTAACGCGGGAACCGGATCCGTGACGATCGCGGGATCCGTGGGCGGATGGTCCATGGTTTCGATCATCTCACGCAGCGTCGACAGAATGGTTGGGCTGGCGATGTAATCGTTGATGGAATGTTGCCGGCCGACTTCGCAACCGATATCCCAGACCACGGGAGTCACATCGCCGAGGGCCAGCCAGGGCACCATCGTGTGCTGGTTCAAACCGGAATTTCCGCACCGTTTGATTCGGCATCGCAATCCCGCGTATTTCAGCGCCCGGTCCCGGGCGTTGGTGAAAACGTTCAGCTCCGAAATTTCCGACGTGTTCAGCGGAAAAAGGCACAGCTGCCGGTCAAAATCGCACTCGAGGGCCGGCGCAATTAATCCGACGCTCCACATGGTATGTGGCGTCTGGTCGGGTTGCGTCAGACCGCTCAACACCACCTGGCAACCCAGGCTGTAACCGATCACGACCGGGTGGGAGGGTTGCAGCTGGTTGACAACGGAAACCAGATTCGCGCCTTCCTCAACGGCCCGCCGGGACTTGACAGAGAAATCGACGATCGGTCCGGCTTCGCGTTCCGATTTCCACGACCAGATGATGAACCGAACCGGAGCGCGGCAGGCCCGTCCCCGGAACAGTCGCCGGTAGACTTCGCATCCCCGCTGCAACGACCATCCCAGATCGGTAAAGTTGCCGTGGACATAAAACACGGTTTTGATATCGGGTGCTGCGAGGATTTCGGATGAAAGTTCGTCGAGGGTCCGGCGCCGGTATTCGCACCCATCGTACTGGGCGCATTGCAAATTGCCCGCGCAGGGGTTTTCCGTCATTTCGCGGGTGCTGATGACCCATACCTGGTCGCCCGGTTCCAGTTCGCAACTGGTTTGCCGCGCCGGCACCGTTTGCTGAATAAATTCTTCGCCGGGTGCCAGTGCGCGAATCAGTTGCTGCTGGGCGACCAGAACGGGCGCGGCCCGGAAAATTCCCGTCAGCACAAAACAGAGTGCCAAACAAACCGGCACGAAGTTTCGGCGCGCTGTGCCTGTATTTTTCCCCGGAGCGCCCGGTTCAAACGGGGGCAGACTCCTGACATGGCAGAGCGGGTTGGACCCCGATGGGGACAGTTTTCTGGTACAGCAACAGTCTGGCATGGGCCGGGCCCTGGCAATCGGCAACAGTTACAGCGGCATCCAGCAGACAGAAGATGGAGCCGAACAACGCAAACACAGGCTGTCCGGTTCGCGCATCCGTTGCAGCCGCGAAAAAAAATCCACAGGGTAATAGACACCGGCAAGAATTCCCACCGGCCCGGGCGCCAACAGGAACTGAATGAATTCCTTTTCGGCACAGTGGCGTGTCCCCGGCGAACTTTCCCTGCCCAGGCGGCGCATCCGGAACAGCGAATTCAGGAAAAATTTCAGCAACTCGTTTGCACATTCGGATTTGTGTTGTACGGTTGGGTGGCTGAAAACACAGCCGTCGGAATGACAGGAGTCTTGTTCGCCGAAGGAGTTTGCGACGATGAAAAATCTGGCGTGGATGCTGATAATTGCGACTGTACTGGTCGCATCAAATGGTTGTGCCAACGGACCATTGAGAAAATTTTTCCGGGGTTCGCCCTGCAACAGCTGCAACCCGCCTCTTGGCCGGGCTTTCGGCAACGGATGGGGTGGATCAACCCTGGCCAGCTGCGAGGGAGGCACCTGTCCCGTGCCGCCGGCGACCACCACACAATACAACGATGCCAACGCGGGCATGCCTTATTCAACCGCAAAAAACCCACTCGACGCGGGCGCTTATCCCTATCCGGGTGAGCAGC
>JBGSVU010000610.1:0-2423 GCA_041752775.1 Pirellulaceae bacterium
CCGGAAATCGCCTTGACCAGCCGCAACCGGTCGCCATACTCCTGGTCCAGTGCGTACCGGCGACTGCCAGCGACCGTAGAAATGGTCGGCATTTTGGCCGCACGCAGTTTTGGATCTGTGCCGAATCCCCAGGTTTCGAGATCGTCGAAAAAATCGTCCTGGATCCGGTTGTCGCGGGTGACCACCAGCAGGCGATGCCCGGCGTGGACCATGGCCGCCGCCAGCAGCGCGCAGGAACTCCCCCAGACTTCATGAAAAACCGTCAACTCACCCGCGACCATCCGGGCCAGGCACCCGGTGAAATCTGTGCGCGCAGCAAGCCGCCGGGACAGGCCGCCCAGTCGCTCGGCCGCCCCGGCATGTGGAGTCGCTACTGACATGTATCTCGGTAACTCAATATGGCACGGCCACAGGAATCTCTCCCGTTCGCACCTGGCCGCGATTGTTCGCCTGCCAGCATATTCCATGGTCCGGATCGACAGCAGTCAACCACTGGTCGCCGTAACAAAACGTGTCGATCACCATCACATGACCCAGATTCCGGATCAGTCCGTCGTGCTGGGGGGTGTGGCCCACGATCACGGTCTTGCCGCTTTCGTGCGCCGCTGGCACGTCGTCCAGAATGTGCTGCCAAAACAGAACTTCGTCCTGTTGCTGGTCCATCGGCAACCAGGGATCGTAATTGGCGTGCACGAAAATGTATTTTTCGGTTTCGTGGTACCGTGTGCAGTGGCTGAGAAACGACATGTGATGCTGGGGAATTTTTCCCGGATCGCCGCCGTAACTCATCACGGTCGATGTCCCTCCGTGCTGCATCCAGAACTGGTATTCGGCCCGGCTGCTCAACCCCTGAAACATCATGATTTCGTGGTTGCCAATCAGGGGAATAAACTTGCAGCGCGGCAGCAAATCAATCAACTGGTCGATGACGGCAGCAGAGTTCTGACCCCGGTCCACATAGTCCCCAAGGCCGACGACAAGGTCCTGCCGTTCGGGTTTGACTGCTTCCAAAAGTGCCTGAAGCGCCTGGTCACAGCCGTGAACATCGCCAATCGCTATCGTCCGACCCATGACACTCCTGGTTCCGGAAAATCAAGAAAAACCGCCGTCAGTCCTGCAGGTGGCGGCAAATATGATGCCAACGCACCACTGCGCAACCGAATATGCGAAATCCACCGGTTTACGACAAGGCCGTTTGGTGACAAATTCCGGACACCATCCCGTCGTACCACCTGCCTGTTGACTTTCCAGAGCCCGCCCGACTGGCAGTCCTGCCGGACCCGTCGATTTCACATCCGGAGACGATTATCACGTGCCAGTCCGGCATGGTAAGGTTCCGCACATCAAACCGGCCTTTTGGCATTCCTGGACACTTGCCAGAATGGGATCTGAAACATCCGCTGGTCCAACTGGACCTCGCCAAACAACCTTCCGGAACAGCCGGAACAGCCGGAAAGATCCATTGTCCCAAGACCCCCATCCCGACAATCCTCCTGTCAGTCTCAACGACATTCGCAACTACGAATACGAGTTGCCCGAATCGTTGATTTCCCAGTCGCCCCTGGTCCGGCGTGAACAGGCCCGGCTGATGGTCGTTCGAAAAAAGAGCGGCGTCATCGAACACATGCACGTGGCCGACCTGCCGCAACTGCTCGATCCGCGCGACTTGCTGGTGCTGAACGACAGCCGCGTGATCCCGGCACGAATTGTCGGCCGTCGTGATTCGACCGGGGCCCGCTGGCAAGGCCTGTTTCTGGATTCCGATTCCACGGGAACCTGGCGAATCATGTCCAAAACGCGTGGCACCATCCATCCCGGAGAATCGGTCACGCTGACCGACCGCGAAGGTACCGGCCGCGTCCGGATCAACATGCTCGCCCGCGTGGATGACGGGCTGTGGGCCGCGCGCCCTGACTCAAACGATCCACCGCTGGAAATCCTGCGGATGGTCGGACGCGTTCCGCTGCCCAACTACATTCGCAAGGGAACGATGATCGACAGCGACACCACCGATTACCAGACCGTCTACGCCAGTAAACCCGGCTCTGTCGCGGCACCCACCGCCGGTCTGCATTTGACCAAAGCCCTGATTTCGGAGCTGATCGATGCCGGTATCAGCATCACCCGGGTGACGTTGCACGTTGGAATCGGAACGTTTCGCCCGGTTCGTACCGATCTGTTGACCCATCACCGGATGCATCAGGAGTGGGGCCAAATCGACGTAAAAGCAGTGGGACAAATCCAGTCGACCCGGGCGGCGGGCGGGCGTGTGATCGCAGTCGGAACAACGACCACCCGGGTCCTCGAAACCGTAACCCGCGACGGTCCCATTCGTCCCTGGACCGGGGAATCGGAGTTGTTCATCCATCCGCCCTTTGAGTTTCGCGCCATCGACGGATTAATGACCAACTTCCATCTCCCCC
>JBGSVU010000611.1:0-8481 GCA_041752775.1 Pirellulaceae bacterium
CGGTCACCACTGGACCCGTGGCCAACGCGCCGTGCAGTGCTGTTTCGTGTCGGGATGACAGCGAGCAGCTGATACGCGGCAATCTTTGAGTGGCCCTCAAGGGCCATGGCTGTTCTGGCATGCGCGCCACTGGGGATTCTCTGCGCCACTGCATGGGCGCTGACCGGATAGTTGGCCTCAACAGGCTGACGCAGCGATTGGCGACGTACCAATAACCGACAGATTCTTAAAGCCGGGATTTGCCGTCCGGCGGAATCAATTGACGCGTCGGAATTGATTGGTGGGTGGCACCGATCGAGGCACCGATCGAGCAGGATTATCCCGTTGGCCCACTGGCTGGCGTGCCCGTTGGACGGCAGGTGATCAGCACTCCGGTTCCCTGGCCGGGCTGATAGAAATCGGTGGGAGCGCCAGTCGCGCCAGGTGACAGGTCGCCTGCATTGCCCGCATAGTCCCCCAGCGCCGCACCAGAAACGAAACGCGTTCCGGCCGGGCATC
Organism: Pirellulaceae bacterium; assembly: GCA_041752775.1. Lineage (GTDB taxonomy): Bacteria > Planctomycetota > Planctomycetia > Pirellulales > Pirellulaceae > BJ22. The sequence goes on from JBGSVU010000611.1 coordinate 499, forward strand.
CGCAGGGGGCCGAGATCGTAATCTCCATGGATTCGCCGACCGCCTCGGACAGTCCTCGCCGCTCGGGGCAGATGTAAAGATCAACCGGAGTAGTTTTTGCGGCATCGGTCTGTTTGTCGAAAATTGCATCCATATTCCATTCGTCGTACAAAACCGACTGTTCGACGAATGGAAGAATTCGGACGAACCAAGAAGCGTATCCGACCGGCAAAAAATTCTCGGCCTCGAATGTCCCGTCCAGTGCGCCCAGCATGGCTGGCGGAAAGGCCTTGTTGGCCCCTTCGAAATTCATGCAGGCCAGACCGATTTGGCGCAGGTTGTTCAGGCACTGGGTATTCCGCGCCGCGCGCCGGATGGACTGGACTGCAGGCAGCAGCAATCCGACGAGGATGCCAATGATGGCGATGACAACCAGTAATTCGACGAGAGTAAATCCGCGCTGGCAACGATATCGGGGGCTTGGCATCACAACGACTTTTTTCGAAGTTGATTTTGCCGGACGGTCTGACTCCCCGATTGTAGCCCAGTTTTACGGATTTGTCGCTGCGAATCGGGGCTGAATTGGCCCGGAATTCCGGCAATTGTACGTGAATAGCGATTTCATCGATCGATGTGCGGAAACGGCACAAAAAGAACGAGACTCCGCCACGGAAGCGTGGATCGCCAGCCGCTTCGTCCCCCGCCAGTCCGCCCCGGCTGGAGAGATGGAAAATCATGAGAAGAAAAATGCGGTCGAGGTCTGGGCCCATTGTTTGTAGCGGAAGGGTGCAAACCCTCCGGTTTTCGACTCTGTTTATAGCGGAAGGGCGCAAGCCCTCCGGTTCGCGCAGCACCGGACAGCTCGCGCCGTACCGCTACAACAACCGCATGGCTCGCGTCTTGACGCTATATCATGACGGATTGCGCTGTATCGCTACTGTGCATTTGGGGTGGCGAAATTCTGCGTCTGATTTGAATTACAATGATAAACGAGTTTCAGGTTGTCAGTTTCTGAAATCGAAGAACCCGGTCGGCACGGCCTGGCACAGGATGTTCAGACTGCGATTCGGGGAAATCGGCGGGGTGAAATCCAGTGAGACGTTATCGAATTCAGAATCCGTATCAAAACATGAACCCGCTGTTTATCGTGTTGTTGGCGATTTTAAACAGCCAGACCGTAGGGCTTCTGACAGGATGCGCGCAGGGACAAGAAGTTTCCGTGGCTGGAGCGAAACGGGACACCGGGGGCAAACCGGAGGAAACCTCCAGCGACCCAACTCTGGCGGAAGTTGGATTGCCGACTCTGTCCGCGGACTGGGCCGCGAGCCTGGTCCATCAGAGTGACGTGGGAATATGGACGGTACGAAGTTTTCCGATTCTGGCGCGCTACGGATGCCCGGAGATCGTGGGACTGGATGACAAGGGACGCTGCACGATCCTGAACTCCTACAGCGGAAAGTGGTCCCCCTGGCAAACCGTTCACGACGGACAGTGGCTGGGTGCGATTGCCTTTGAAGACCTTGATGCGAACCGGGACGGGCCGGAATTGTATGTGGCCGGAAAACAGGGAAACCTCTATCAGGTCTGGGCGCACCGCGAGGGCGGTTTTGACTCCAACCTGATTGCAAGAATACCGGGACATGAAATCTACACGTTGGTCTCTGGCAACCTCGATTTGAACAGCGATGGCAATGAGCTTTTGGCTTTTACTTTGCCGGGCGGCGTATACCGGATTGATCCGCCTCAGTCCGGGCAGAGAGTTTTTCAGGTGCATTTGCTGGAGGAATTGCCGGGGTGCGTCCGGGATGCGGTGGTAATCGGCGACGAGGGAAAGTCACCGCGGATCATAACGGTCTCGCGGTCCGGTCAGGCTTGCATCCTGCGACTTGAACGGGGCGGTCTGGCTTCGTCGGTCATCTACGATTCCGCCATGGGCCTGGGGCGAATCGCTGTTGGGCCCTGCAATGGCGACAGGATCGTCCTGTATGTAACCAGTGACGATGGGCGGATCATCCGGCTGGAGCAAACGTCCGAAAACCAGTTCCGTGACGAGGTCATTTACAATGGCCCCCAGGGGCCGCGGGGTATCGTTACGGGCAGGTTTTCGGAAATTCCGGGCCAGGAATGCGTGGCCATCTTCGGATACTCCCGACGGGTCGAGTTGTTGACGCGCGAACAGGACGGATGGAGAGCCGAAACGCTGTTTGAAGACATTGACAAAGGTCACTGGCTGGAAGCTGCGGAACTCGATGGACGCAACGCCACGCAGGAAATTCTCCTGAGCGGCTATGGCGGTCGAGTCGTGATGTTGTCGCGACCCCCCAGTTTTGGAATTCCAGATATTCGGGCGGGCAGGCAATAACCGCACCGGACGGCTCGCGCCGTACCGCTACAACAACAATGGGGAAGCTCGCGCCGTACCGCTACAACAATGGGACGGCTCGTGGTGTGCCATTACACCTTGCGGGAGGGCAGGGCGTCGGAATTTTCGACAGGCACGTCGATAAATTGTCCGTGTTGCCGGTTCAGCTTGATTCAGGAGATTCGCGCGAACATCGCGGACCAAGGAAAAGGCCTGAATTGAAAGCGAATTCTGGCCGGACAATAATCTGTTGGTGGGCATCCCGACTGGTATGGAACTTGCCTCAGGGAGGGCCGCGTCTGTTTTCCGCAGCCCGCCAAAGCCGTCGTCTTCAAACAAACGATTGAACACCCCATTAATACCCACGTCACACAGAGCAAGTCGCCATTTATGCACAAACGTCACGGATTTACCCTGGTTGAACTGCTGGTTGTGATCGCCATTATCGGAATCCTGATCGGCCTGTTGTTGCCTGCTGTCCAGCAGGTTCGCGAGGCAGCGAGGCGGACCAGTTGTCTGAACAAGCTCCGGCAGATTGGCCTGGCCACGCAGAACTATCTGGCGATTCATGAGCACCTGCCGTCCAGTTTTAATATTGTGCCGGGAACGGTGCTTGCCGGTAACAACGGATACTGGTCAATTCACGGTCGACTGCTGCCCTTCATCGAGGGTGGCAATGCCTACAGCCAGATTGACTTGCAGATTGCCTGGGATGCCCAACTGGTGACGGGAGTGCCGCAATGGAGAGTTGATTTGTACATGTGTCCTGACGAAGTCAACGACACGGTCCGTACCAGTGGCGGGAATCCCTGCGTTTACCCGCAAACCTATGGTTTCAACATGGGAACCTGGCTGGTCTATGATCCCACCGAACAGCAGATTCCGGACGGGCCCTTTTATGTCAACAGCCGGGTCTCGGTCATTCATGACGGGTTCAGCAACACGCTTTGTGCTGCCGAAGTGAAGGCTTTCACTTCGTATATCAGGAACACGGCCGATCCGGGACCCGTGGTCCCGTCGGACCCCAACAGTTTCAACGGAATGGCCGGGCAACTGAAACTCGGGCCGGTGCTGAACGACAACACCGGGCATACGGAATGGCCGGATGGGCGTGTTCACCATTCAGGGTTTACCACTGTTTTCAGGCCCAACACAAAAGTTCCCTACGAGCATGGTGGACTGGTGTACGACATCGACATGAATTCCCAGCAGGAGGGAAGGAGCGCGACGCAACCGACGTATGCGGCGATCACGGCTCGCGCCTGGCATGCCGGAAACCTGGTGAATGTCGCGCTGCTGGACGGGTCGGCGAGATCCCTGTCGGACCAGATTGACCTTCAGGTATGGCGGGCGCTGGGCACGGTAGACAACGGGGAAATCATCGACGCCTCAAACTTCTGACTCCGGCTGGACCAGGCCTCCCCAGACCCTGCTGCGCGCCGGCCGCAGCCCAGGAGAGGTCTGACCACGGGAAAGGCCGAGAGGGTCTGACCGTTTTTGAACAGGCTCGAAACGAGTTGCCTGAGATCCTTCTGAAACAGAACCTGTTTGATACCGGCTGCCGTCCGGAAAACTTTCTGCCCGACCGTCGGTCGAAAAAGGCCCACTCACGAAAGTCCAACATGAGATACGGAATATTCGCAACAGTTTTCGCATTGGCCCTGTTCGTCTGGAGCCCGGGTTCGCGGGCACAGGAATCTGCAGCGGAAGATTCCGGATCGCCGGGTTCCGGGGTGAGTGCCAACAGCGTGGACCAGGCGGTATTGCGCAAAATCATCGACAAGGGTGTCACCTACCTGACTGAAAAAGGCCAGAACCGCGCCGACGGATCGTACAGTTCGGACAAGAGCCCCGCGATCACTGCGCTTTGCACTGCGGCTCTGCTGGATTCGGGGCTAACTCCCGGTCATCCGGCAGTCGCCAAATCGCTGGAGTTCATTTTAGCGATGGTCCAGGACAATGGCGGAATCCATGCACCTGACAGCGCGGTCAAGAATTATGAAACCAGCATCTTTGTGATGTGTCTGTCGCGAGCCAACCACGATGGCCGATACGATGAAACGATCCGCCGGGCAATGGATTTTCTGAAAGGGATTCAGTGGGACGAGGGCGAAAACCATGACGCCTCCAGTCTGTTCTATGGCGGACAGGGTTATGGCAGTCACCAGCGTCCGGACCTGAGCAACACCTCGTTTTTTCTGGATGCCCTCAAGGACAGCGGCGAACCGATGGACAGCGATGCGATGCAGAAAGTGATGCTGTTCGTTTCGCGCACCCAGAATCTGCCTTCGCAGCACAACACGGCCGAATGGGCCGCCAAAGTCAGTGAAGAAGACCGGGGAGGTTTTATTTATTCTCCAGTCGGTGAGGGTGAAACCAAAGCAGGAGACCACCCCGATGGCGGCTTGCGCAGTTACGCTTCCATGACCTACACGGGACTGAAGAGTTTTCTGTACGCCGGCATCGAACCGGACGATCTGCGCGTCAGGGCGGCCTGGGACTGGATTCAGCGAAACTATGATCTCCAGTCGAATCCGGGCGTTGGACAACAGGGGCTGTACTATTACTACCATGTCTTTGCCAAAGCACTGAATGAAACCGGAACAGACTCCATCACCGACACCAGGGATGTCGTTCATTACTGGCGCAAGGACCTGGTCGAAGCCCTCGCCCGGCGGCAACAGCCCGACGGGTCGTGGGTCAACCCGACAGACCGCTGGTACGAAGGCGACCCGAATCTGGTCACCGCCTACTCCCTGCTGGCACTGCATTACTGTGCTGAACAATCCGATCAGGAACCGGAAACCAAAGGGAATCCGGAAGGGAATGTCTCACCGGAACAGCTGGAAAAAACCCGCTTGTCCCTGGTCGAAAACGGGCTGCATTACCTCGCCAACTCCGGTCAGGCAAACAATGGATCGTTTACCGAACAGGCCGGATCCGGCATCACTGCCCTGGCCGTTGCAGCCGCGTTGCGGAATGGCAAATCTGTTGACGACCCGATGGTGGCGAAGGGCCTGAAGGCGCTGGAGGCCTTTGTAAAACCCGACGGCGGCATCTATGGCGGCGGACGGCTGAAGAATTACGAAACCTGCGTTGCCATGATGGCCTTTGCCGAAGCGAATGCCTCGGGAAAGTACTCAGGAATCCTCGCCGATGCAAAGGCCTTCATCACCGGGTTGCAAGTCGGCGACCAGCAGCAACAACCCGACGATCCGTGGTACGGCGGTGTGGGCTATTCGGGATCCGGACGTCCCGATCTTTCGAACACCTCCTTTTTCATCGAAGCCCTGCGGGCAGCAGGAGCCGAATCGGGTGATCCCGCCATTCAGCGCGCGATGGCGTTCGTCAACCGGACCCAGAATCTCGGCGGGCACGGCAATGATACGGAATTCGCGGCGCTGGTCGATGACGGTGGTTTCTACTATTCCATTCCGACTGAAAAAGTGGACCCGTCGACCAGCACGGAACGATTCACGGCCAACGGAGGTTTGCGCAGCTATGGTTCGATGACCTATGCCGGATTCAAGAGCATGATTTATGCGGGTCTGACGGCCAACGATCCCCGAGTGAGTGCCGCTGTCAAATGGATCCGCAACTCCTACACTGTCCGTTCCAATCCCGGCATGGGGGACGCCGGCCTGTATTACTACTATCACACCTTTGGATCGGCATTCGACGCTGCGGGGATGACCGAGGTGGTTGATGCAGATGGCAAGCGTCACGACTGGCGGGCTGATCTGATTCTCGAACTGGAAAAAAGGCAAAATCCGGACGGTTCTTGGGTGAACTCCAACGGGCAATGGTTTGAGAACGATCCGAATCTGTCGACCAGTTTTGCCTTGCTGGCCCTGTCCTGTTGCGAACCGGTTGCCCCAAAGAAAGAGTAGTAAAAAAGTCCGTTCAACCAGGCGGCGGTTGCCAGATGCCCGATTTCATTTCCAGACCAGACCAGCGTCCGGGCCGGGGCGCAGCAGCATTGCGGGCGCTGCAATCGCTGCTGGGCTCGGGTCCTGCCTGGCTTTGGAGCATCAATCTGGCATTGGCCGGAGCGTTCGTCGCATGGTTGCTGACTGATCCGCGATTCGAAGCGTCGGTGAACTGGTGGCGGTTCGGGAGTGCCGGGGTAACCGACAGCCGTTCCATTCGTGACATGGGCGACTGGTGGTGGCTGGGTTGGCGAAACCGCAGCGTATTGGTCCTCGCATCGGTCGTGGTTTTCACGACTCTGCTGCTGATTGCCGGTTCCTGGATGGGGCGCACCCGTCACCGGACGTTGCGCGCGTGGATGATGCTTACGGCAATCGTGGCGGTCTGGTTGGGGATTCTGGTCCACTGGCAAGACCTGGCGTGGACCGGAAAACAGTTTCGCCTGCGCGGATTGATGCACCAGTTCGACCGGGTCGTCGCGGACCTGCAAAGCAACTGGCCCGACCGCGACGGAGACCAGGCGGTTATCGGTCCATTCATGGCCTATCCGGTTGCCAGGCCGGCAACCCTGATCCTGCTCACGCTGCCTGAGTTCCAGAACACAACCACCACGTTTTCGGTTGTTGAAGGTGGAGCGGGTGTGATTCGATTTGAACTGGTGGGTGCCGAACGGGGAGACTGGCTGGAATGGCATCCGGCCGGGTCGATTCCCTCGGACTTCGTCAGCGGGCTGGAGGAACGCTACCAGATCGAGCGGTTTCAGCAACTGTCCCACCACTGGTATCTGGCGAGGTATCACTTCGAACGGTCCGCGATCATTGGGGGCAGCCCTGGCACCGGTCGCGGCGGACCGTGAATGGTTTCCCGGTGCCCTACCGAACGATGACTTCGGATCCTTCCGAGAGAATTCCAAACAGGTCTTCGGCATCGGCAGGAGTGAAGCCCAGTCCCGATTCGGTACCTGCCGTGCCATCGGTCGCGTGGAGGGCCAGGCCGGGTTGCTGCAGTTCCATGCAATAATCTCCGCAGGCATGGCCAACGCCCTGCTTGGCCACAATCCGATGGACGCCCGGCTGCAATCCGCTGGCTGCAGCCACGACTGAAAACCGTCCGGCGTACAGCCCCTGACAATACAGCGTCAACTCGGAACGGTCTGTCGAGACAATGGCCTGAAAGGGACCTTCGACCTGCTTCAGTTCAATCCCCGCCGTCAGCGCCATGGGATCCGGAATCCTTTGACGGTTGATGTTGTAGACCAGTTGTGTCGGGACCTGCCAGCGCTGGGCGATGCTGTCGAGTGTATCGCCCGACTGAACGATGTAAGGCATCGGCTGCAAGTGATTTTCGGTTGAGTAAATTACTTTGGCTGCAAGTGCGTCCAGCCACTCGGTCAACTTTCCACGTTCAGGACTGTCCGCGGAAATTCGCTCGTGATAGGGGCTGAGTCTGTTCAGGGCGCCGCGAAAATCGCTGGCCGCCAGTTGCTGTTCGATTTCGGGCCAAAGTTGATCGAGCGGAGTCAGAACAGGCGCGGTCCCGGTGTATCCTCCTGCCGATCCTCCCGCGACCAGACTGGCTGAAGGCTGGGTGGTGGGTGGTGCGAACCGGTTGGGGCTGGTGGATGGCGGGCTGGCGGTGCGAACCGGAACAGCAGTCAGGCTGGATCCGCTGGCCACGGGCAGACTGGCTGGAGGCGCGCTGTTCCCGGCGGG
>JBGSVU010000612.1:0-3791 GCA_041752775.1 Pirellulaceae bacterium
CCAAACCCGGCGAGACGGTGCTGGACCTCTGTCTGGTCGAACCAAACCAGTGGTGGCTGGGTTGGCACACCTCGGCCACGATCGCCCAGTCCTGGCCAGGCGGTATTCCACCGGTTCAGCGCAACGACATGATGGTCAGCCGGGCGTGGATGAAATTGTCCGAAGCCCTGATGTGGGGCCAGGTTCCGCTCCGGCCCGGTGACGTCTGTGCGGAGATTGGCAGTGCGCCAGGAGGTGCCGCCCAGTATCTGTTGGAGCGGGGTGCCCATGTGATTGCAATTGATCCGGCCGAACTCGACCCGACCGTGGCCAGTCATCCGAATCTGGTTCACATCCGGCGGCGTGCGCGGGACGTCCCCCGCAGGGACCTCGCGGACGTTCGCTGGTTGATCACCGACATTAACATGCCGCCCTCCTACACTCTGGAGGTTCTGGAGGACTATCTCGCGAATGCCCACATCAATCCGCGGGGGATCATCGCCACGCTGAAATTGCCGGAGTGGGGTTTGGCGGAAGGGATCGACAGTTGGCGCGAGCGAATCAGGCAGCTTGGTTTTGCTGTGGTGCGAACCCGACAGCTGGCATTCAATCGCCGCGAAATCTGTCTGGTGGCGCTGAGAAACCGCTTTGAACGACGCGTGGGCAAGTCACCGAAAAACGTTGCGGCCGGCAAATCCGACCGGTCCGGAAAACCATCCGACTGAAATGGCTGGCCATCCCCGTTGCGCCGCGGTTTCCGGACTGGCCCTTTTCTTTTTGCGCGTCGCGCCAACAATGGGACTTTTATTGCAATCGATGCCTGCTGTTCGAACGCACGTCTGCCCTTGAAACAAGGCCGTCTATTCCGGCGGGATTTTGCTTGCCATGTCACTCCCTGCGGATTCGTCCGGTCCGAATGCCGGCGAAAAGCGTCCGGCAACCCGTCGCAATTCCCGCGGTCGGCATCTGGAATTTGTCAGAAAATTCCGCGCGGGCGAAATCGGTACGGGTGAAGACAATGAAGATTCCGGCCAGTCCCACAGTGACCCACCGGACGGGAACGGGGAAGCGCCGAAGAGCGGGGGAAAGCGGCCTCGCAAAAGCTACCTCCGCGCCTACATCCACCGGCTCTGGCCCCACTGGCCGCTGGTTCTGACACTGATCGTGCTGGCCATTGCCATTTCAGGTCTGGAAATCATCCAGCCGTTGTTCGCCCGATACGTGTTCGACGACATCCTGTTGGCCGATTTGACCAGCGAGCAGAAATTCTGGCGTCTGCACGGAGTCTGCGGCCTGTTTCTGGCAATTTCGCTGGTGACCCGTGCCATCGGTGTGCTGCGCAGCCGCTGGCAGGAACTCCTCAACAATCGTGTCATCCTCTCACTGCGCCACGCGCTGTACCGGCACCTGCTGCACCTGGGACTGGACCGGCTGGCGGACATGAAAGTCGGCGGAATCATCTCCCGGTTGACCGACGACATCAATCGCACGACCGGAACCCTGCAGATGGCCGTCATCTCTCCAGGGGTGGCCCTGTTGCGGCTGGTCCTCGCCGCGATCATTCTGTTTGCCATCAACTGGCGGCTGGCGCTGACCACACTGGCCATTATTCCGCCGATCATGCTGGTCAGCATGATGGCCATCCGCCGGGTCAGGCCGATCTATCGGGCGATTCGCAAGGACGTATCCTCGGTGGACGGGCGGGTCGGGGAAGCCTTTTCGGGAATTCGCGCTGTGCGGGCTTTTGGGGGTGAACAGCGCGAGACCCGCGAGTACGTCGGCGGGAACAACCTGATCACCCGCAAGCGCATGTTTGCCAACGCCCGCGAAATCATCGTCTGGACGACATGGGCTGTGCTGATCGGAACCACACAGGTGGTGATTCTCTGGGCGGGCAGTCGCTGGTATCTGCTCGGCCAGGCGACGATCGGCGACATCACGGCGTTTCAGGTTTACGTCATGATGTTGCTGAATCCCGTCTGGCAGATTGTGGAATCGATGACGGAACTGCAGCGATCGCTGGCCGCGATGGAACGGGTTTTTGAAGTCCTCGAGATGCCGACCGACAAACCCGACCTGCCCGATGCGGTGCCAGCTCCCTCAGCGGTTTCCGAAATCCGTTTTGCCAACGTTTCATTTGCCTACACCGACCAGCGATATGTGATTCGCGATTTTGAACTGGCCGTGCGCGGCGGACAGACGATCGCGCTGGTCGGACGCAGCGGGGCAGGCAAGACCACTGTCACGGATCTCGTCTCAAGATTTTATGATCCCACCCTGGGCACCATTTATCTGAATGGAATTGACCTGCGGCAGATTCAGCTGGCGAGTTTCCGTGACATGCTGGGCGTCGTGCAACAGGATGTTTTTCTGTTTGATGGAACTGTCCGGGAAAATCTGGCTTACGGCAGTCGTGATGCGACGCTGGACGAGATTGTCCAGGCCGCCAAACAGGCCAACGCCCATGAGTTCATTGCCAGTCTGCCCGACGGGTACGATTCGCTGATCGGCGAACGGGGTGTCAAACTTTCGGGCGGACAGCGGCAGCGACTGTCGATCGCCCGGGCCCTGTTGGCCAACCCGCAGATACTGATTCTGGACGAGGCGACGAGCAATCTGGACACCGAAAGCGAGCAGCTGATTCAGGATTCCATGCAGCGCCTGCTACACGGCCGAACCACCTTTGTCATCGCGCACCGGCTGTCGACGGTCGTGCACGCGGATTTGATCGTGGTGATGGACGACGGGAGAATTGTGGAAACCGGCACCCATGACCAGTTGATGGAACGGGCAGGAACCTACGCAGAAATGGTGCTGCGTCAAAACGAAGCCGTGACGTTGCTGTGAGTCCGCGGGATGGGGAATGTCCTGCGTGATTGCGAATCGGTACTTCACCGACTGCCGCAGTCGCATGATGTTCAGGCCCCGGTCCTAACCGGATTTCTGGGTGGGGCCTTCGCGGAATTGCGAAGGCGAGATGCCGTAGTGACGTTTGAAAGCACGGGAAAGGACTTCGGTGTAGGCGAAACCGGACCGCTGGGCGATTTCGGGCAGTGTCAGTTTCGTATGCCTCAACAGACGGGCGACGGTTTCCAGCTGAACCTGCCGAATGAATTCGCCGGGACCACACTTCAGGTGTTCCCGGAAACGGACTTCCATCGAACGCCGCGAAAGCGTGGTCAGATTCCGCAAATCCTCCACCGAAATCCGCTCATGCGAGTGCTTGTAAACAAAATCGACGAGGTGGCGGATTTCCGGGTCAAGGACCGGAATGGATGATGTTGATTTGCGGTGCACCACGGAAACCGGTGGAACCAGCACGGCCGTGTGGGGAGCATCCTCGCCCATCATCATGGAATTGAGGACCCGCGCCGCTTCGTAACCCACGCTCCAGGGATTCTGGTCCAGGCTGGTCAGTGGAACCGATGCCAGCGAGGAATGCAGGGAGTCGTGTTCGATGCAGGTTACGGCGACATCGCCCGGCACATCCAGTCCCAACTCGACACAGGCATCGGTTACCATTTGACCGACCGCACTGTTCCAGGCAATGATCGCACAGGGACGCGGCAGTGCTTTCAGCCAGGATCGCAGCTGGAAGTCGTCGAATCCCCACGACGCGCGGGCGGAATCGACATTGGGACAGACGTTGAACGTCCCGCCCTGCCGGGCGACTTCGGAGGCAATCGTGTCGCGAACCAGGTTTCCATAGTCCATCCAGACCGGATGTCCCAGGTATCCGAAATGATGGAACTTTCGCTCCATCAGGCTGCGGGTGACAACCTCAGCGCAGGACTTTTCGCAGGAAATGACTT
>JBGSVU010000613.1:0-6226 GCA_041752775.1 Pirellulaceae bacterium
CGCGCCAATGCCCGGCTGCCGGGAGTCTTACCCTGCGATCTGTCATGGGTCGCAGGGTGCTGCCGGTTTGCAAACGTTGATGCAACAAGCAGAATAAAAGTGCACCGCGCAGAGCAGCGAAGTTCGTTCCAGTCCTGTTGCACATTTGCCGAAAGTGGCCTGCCCTTTGTCCGATCGTGCCCAGTATTCGGCCGCTGTCGAACCGTCCTTCTGCGACGAGCGGCAACTCGTGCGCCGGCTGACTGGTGGCGACCGGGCGGCATGGGTTGAATTCGTTGAACGGTTCAGCCCCGTGGTGACCAGCCGGATCTGTCAGGTGCTGGCCCAATGTGGAACCGGCAACCCCGCGAGCGAATGCGACGATGTGGTCGCCGAAGTATTTGCTTCATTGCTGGCCAATCAAATGGCGGCACTTCGCGGTTTTCAGCACCGCAGTTCCCTCGCAACCTGGCTGACGATCATCGCCCATCGAACCAGCCTGCGCGCCGCGTCAAAACAGCGGCGGGCGAAAACCCGCGACGCCCACAGGGCGAACGGATTCCTGCAGGCCGAAACACCAGCCGCTGACAATCCTCTTGCGCGCCTGTTGGCCGAGGAATCCCGGTCCAGCGTGCAGGAGAAACTGGCCCTGCTGAAAGCCGCCGACCGGCAAGTCATCGAGCTGTTCCATTTTGAAAATCTTGGCTATCGCGAAATCGCTTTTCGCATGGGGCTGGCCGCCAACTCCGTCGGTCCCCGACTCCATCGCGCCCAGCAACGACTGAAACGGCTCCTCGAGGAAGCAGCATGAAACCCGAACCAATTGGCCTGAGACAGATGCTGGACCTGTTGATTCCCCGCAGTAGTGGTGGATTCGACGAAGTTCCAGCCGCGATTGCGAAACAGCGGCTGTTGTCGGTCACGCAATCCGATCCTGTCGTTGCGGCGCGCTGGAAGCAGCTGAACAGACTTGCCGCCGCAGCCAAACCATGGCAGTTACCGGAGTCGGCCATCAGTCACCCACAGAAAGTCCAAAATTCTTCGTTGAACGAATTCGAAATGGCAGAGCGCATGGCTGCGTTTCTGGACGGAACCATGAATGCCAGCGAAACGGGGGATTTTGAAACCGGTTGCTGGAACGATGAACGAATGTTGTCCGATTTAATTGTGCTGTTCAGGGCTGGTCGCATGTCCGCCTCCGGCGATGCAGCGCAGGGCGGTGGGGCAGAAGTGCAGTCACAGGCGTTGACATCCCGCCTGGTTGACCTGTTTCCACTGACGACCACCGATTCCGTGCCAGAGCCTTCTGCCATTCCCGTGATCCGGCCGGTAAAGCTGCTGCGGAACCGTTCGCAACCTCACAGGAAACTGCTGACAGCGAGTTGGATGGCAACCGCTGCCCTCGCGCTGGCGGCAATGGGACTTGCCTGGTTTTTCTGGTCACCTTCCCAGGAAACCATCGTCGAGGCGCCCAGCGGGATGCGGCCAGACAGTCCCGCGCGACCGGCGCCGGAATTGGTCCAACGTCTGTTGGACGAACCGGAAACAATTGCCGGCACGCCCGAAGGCAGTCGGCCACGATCTTTGCCGATTGAATCGGAACGGCCGGACCCACTGGACCTCATCGAAAGAGCAGCCGATCGCGGTGCCGCGTCGCAGTTGGCGGCAAACCAGGCGAACTCCATCCCCCCGGATGCCGGGGACCCCCCTGCCCGAGCGTTGAACACGCCGCCTGTCATCCAGCCACCCACCGAAACAGACATCCCGTCGAACAGGACGACTTCGATGGCCGGTGTGTTTGAACGCACTGAAGGGGTCGTCGCAATCCGGGAAAACGAATCGGAGGCGTGGATGGGGATCGCCGTGACGGATGGCGTCCATTCAGATTCGGTACAGCTGGCCGTCTTGCCGTTCAGTTGGTGCCAGGCCAGTTTCAGTGACCTCGGCTCGTGGACGCTGGCGGAGAATACGCTGTTGACAGTCAGCCGTGATCTTCCCGGTGGGGCCACAAGCATGGAACTGGCGGGCGGACGACTGGCTGTTGCAGAGGCGGCGATCGACTCTGTCTTTGCGATCAAGACCCCAAGTGGTACCTGGACCATTCGGACCCAAACGGCGGACACGCTGTTCGCCGTTCAATTCGACTCATCCGACCGGGTGCTGGTTCAAAAGGGAGCCGTTACGGTTAACGGAATCGAAGTCGCCGCCCGGCAACAGCTGGTTTGGTCCGGCACGGAACCGGGACGACCTCAGCGGCTGGCGGAATCGATTGCCTGGATTCGCAAACCCGAACGGAATTTTCCCGAACGCGATCTGGCCAGGGCGTGGAGCCAGAGTCCGGATCTGGTTCGCGACATGGGCCAACTCGATGAGCTGAAACCGAAATCCCGAACTCTGGCGCGCCACATGGTTGCCAGCCTTGATCCGAACGGCCAGGCGGTTTCGTTCCTCGGTAACGAGTTGCCTGAAGTGCGCGCGGAAGGTATCGGATGGTTGCTGGAATTCGGCAGCGATCCCCAGCGGTTGCAGCGACTGGCAGCGGCCATGGCTTCTGATTTGTCAGCACCCGGTCTGGCGACGACTTTGCCCCGTGTGGTTATCGCCATCCGCTCCAGCCAAATGCCGCAACAATCGGACAGTGAACTGCTGGTCACGGGTCTCGATCATCGCAACCCGTCCGTCCGTCGAATCTCGCACGCGTTGCTGTTGCGTATTTTCGGCGCCCTTGTCGATTACGATTCCGAATCCGGCGAAGCCGTCCGGACCCGTCAGTCCGCAGCATGGCGCGTCAGAATCCAGCAAATCTACACACGGCTCGGGAATGCCCGGCGCCGATAGTGGCTGCCAATACCCGATGACTGGGAGGTGTGAAAACCATGAGACGCACGGCCCGCCCGCGTCTTAATCCCTGCCGTCGCCGGCTCCGGTTTCAGTCGGGGAGGAACGCTGTTCGATCTGGTCGAGAATTGAGCCGAGGATGCGCTGGGAATCGGCCCCCTCGTTTTCGCTGGAGTTGTAGCGGTCGTATTGCGCGCGAATTTCATCCGTCGTCAGCAGGATACCCCGCTGCCGAATCGAGCGGCCAAAGGCCAGCGCCGCAGCAGTGCGGAGCTCCAGCGGATTTCCCGCGCGACTGGCAAACGCAATCAGTCCCTGCTGCGCCTCAGCAGTGCCCAGCGATTCCACGATCGTGATTGCCTGACCGGAAAAACGCGGCCTGTCCAGCAAATCCACCAGCCGCTCCCGGTAGCGCGTCAATTCCAGAAATCCGTACCGCTGACGATCCGAAGCGATTTCGACCAGCCGGTTAACTGCCCATTCGCTCTGGATAATCGCCTGCGCCTGGTCGACCGTCCAGTCATCCGACAGGACTTCCAGCTGATTCAGTTGCAGACTGACCAGCCGTTCGTCACTGGTGTAGGGCAACACGATGGTCAACGGATCGCGCTGGGCAATTCGCTCGCTGCGGATAGTGTCTGTTTCGCTGGTCAGAATCGCCAGCGGCAGCCGGCGCGTTCGCCAGTCCGCCCGCAACTGCTGAACCAGAGTCGCCATGTCGGGTCGTCCCATGCGATGGTCGATCATCAGCAACTGGATGTTGGCGTCGGCAGCGGCCTGTTCGAACAGGTCGATGCTGTTGGGGGAAATCAGGCCCGTGAAACCGCTGTGGCTGGCTGCGACAGCGAGGTTGCGGGCCAGCAAATCGTCCGGGTGGCAAATCAGAACCGCACGCTGTTCACTGTAACCCGCCAGCATCAGCAATGAATCGAGATAGAAACTGCTGCCGGCAAATCCGCGTTCCGGGTTGATCGCAGTGATGGCCCGCAGCGCCGCGAATTGGGTGTGCCGGTCACCACTCTGCAAAGCCCGAATCAGACCGGCCTGGTTGTTGACCAGTAAATCGGCAGCGTCCGGCATCTGCCCCAGCAGGTCCGCTGCACCGGCCGCGGCCGGAAAGAGGTTGGCCTGCAACGCCAGCCGGATACTCTCGTCCAGCCGGGGCGCGGTCATTCCGGGGAACTCATTTTTGGCTGATTCCAGATCCAGAACTTCGATTGGTCCGGCAACGCGTTTGGCCGAATCCAGCCAGGCCAGCAGGTGCAGTCGCCCCAGTTGGGGATCAGCCGGATTAAAAGCGCCCAGTTCTCGAGCCCGGTCCAGCGCAACCAGGCGTGCCACTGTGGTCGCCGCCAGTATGCTGCTGGTGACGGTGTTTGTTGCCGGATCCCAGTCCCAATACTCGAACGTGTCGCCCGATTCCGAATTCCGCGGCAACTGCGCCACGCCATACAACAGGTCTTCGGTCCGTTGCTGGCTGCGACGCATCACCCCGGTGGGATCGGAGACCGGTCCCCAGGTTTCAACCACCCCATTCAAAACGGCCTCGCGGATTTCTTCAGGCTGCCCCGGAGCCAATGTCGCACCGGCAGCCGCGTACATCGCATCCGGCAATTTCAGGCGGGCCAGCGCTGTGAGAACTTCGTATCGTACCTGCAAATGCGTGGCATCCACCGTTCCCAGCAGCGGCAATAATGCCTGAGGCCCCATCGATCGCAAAGCTGTGCGCATCCGCAGCACGCGCTGGACAACGGTTTCGGTCGCAAACCGTTCAATCAAACGGGCCACCGCCACGGGGCCCGTCCGCCGCAGTTTCTGAAAAGCTCCCGACCGGACTTCCAGACTTTCGTGGCCCAGTTGATCGACCAGCCTCGAGAGCGTCTCGGGTGATGTCGCATTTTTGCTGGATACAGCCAGAACCTGTTTCGCAAAGGCCCGGCCTTCGGGCGCCAGAATCGGCGAAGCGTGCAATGTCAGAAAGAAGTCCGAACCCTCGGAATCCATCAGCGCCACCATTTGGGATTCGTCCAGATTCAGCGAGACCAGTTTGTTCAGGTAGTAGCGGGCTTCCTGCTCCATTTGCAAATCGAGCATCGTGCGAATCGCCGCGCTCAACGCTTCGGGTTCGACAGGATTCAGGGCCCGCAACGATTCGACAATCACGCGCGTACTGCGCGGAACAGAATCGTCCAGCACCATCGGACCGCTGGGCGTGGTGGTGCCAGGGGCCTGGGAGGGTGGGGCAGCCGGTTGGCGGGGCAGCGACTGAACGGGAACGCCACCGCCAAACGGATTGTCCTGTCCGCACGCCACCGGCGCAGAGGTCACTCCGCGGCCGGCAATCGCGGCAACAACGACCAGAACGACGATTCCCTGTTTTAGCGACATCACCATTTCATTCACAATCGACCGGGCAGGGTGGCAGAACCCAACGTGTTTTCGAATCGGACGGTTTCAGCAGTTTGCGCGACCAGCCAGGATGAAACGGTGATACGGGTTTTGCAGCGCTGCCAAACACGCACCATCACCATTACCCGTTTTGTGGTTACCCGTTTTGTTTTCCATTCGGCATTCCCAACCTTTCCCGCCAACTGGCTACCTGCTGGTCAACCTGCTGCGGGCTGCTGGACCCAAAGCTGGTCAGGGCGGCCACGGCGTTTTCTGCTCCCAGTACATCATAGATTGAGCGGTCAATTTTTGGACAGATTTGGAGAAATTCTTCCAAATTGATTTCCGCCAGCCGGATTTTGCGTTTCGTTGCGGTTCGCACCAGTTCCCCAACCAGATGGTGGGCCGACCGCTGCGGAACGCCCCGGCCAATCAGATATTCCATCAGGACCGTGGCATCCAGAAACCCCTCCTCCAGCCGGGCGGCAATCGATTCGGTCCGCAATACCGACCCGGTCACAATCGGCACGGCCAGCTCCAGGCAGCTGGAAACCGTCCGGACACTGTCCATGATCGCCGGTTTGTCTTCCTGCAAGTCCCGGTTGTAGGCCAGCGGCAGGCCTTTGGTCAAAACCAGCAGAGTCTGCAATGCCCCGATCACTCGCGCCGATTTGCCCCGGGTCAGTTCCAGCACATCCGGGTTGATCTTCTGGGGCATGATCGACGATCCCGTGCAAAACGCATGCGGCAACTGCAGGAAATCAAACTCTGCCGTCGACCAGATGATCCACTCTTCGGCCCAGCTGCTCAGGTGGATTGCGATCAGCGACAGGCAGAAGGCAAACTCCAGTACAAAGTCCCGGTCGCTGGAAACGTCCAGACTGTTGGCCGCGATCTCATCGAAACCCAGTTCCCGCGCCGTCATTTCGCGGTCGATCGGCAGCGAAGTCCCGGCCAGTGCGGCACATCCCAGCGGGCTGCGACTGGTCCGCCGCCGGCAATCCGCCAGCCGTTCGCGGTC
>JBGSVU010000614.1:0-3876 GCA_041752775.1 Pirellulaceae bacterium
GCGTCGATCAGTGACTGGTTAAATCCCGCCAGAAGTCCGGGAAACTCTTCTTCCACGGCGCCGGTCGCACTTGCTGTACCGGGAGCAGTTGTTGTTTTGATTTCAACGGCCGCTGTCAGATTCGGATCCACCTGGGGTCCCAGCCAGTTTTGCCACGCCCAGGCCGTAGCGACAAAAATCAGCGGGATGCCCACCAGCAATCCCACCAGCAGCAACAGCCAGCGGCGCCCGCGAGATGTCGGGGTGTGACGCGCGGGGAGAGTCTCTCTGGCCAGGGGCTGGCTTTCGCTTTCGCCACCGGCAGGGGAACTGGGGTGGGATTCAGACGGGTTCGTTTTCATGTTTACTGGATCATTTCTAATGTTGAAGCAGGCACAGTTCAGTTTGGCCGGGGCAAATCCGCTTTGTCAACGGAAACGTCAGGGTATCGGGCCCCCGCGAAGGTGCCCGCAGATTTCAGTTTGCCACGAATTGTTCGGCATAATTCAGGACCCAGTTGTCAATCATGCTGTTCAGGGATTCGACGGTTGCGGTCACGATTTCTTCGTGATGGGACCAGTTGAACAGTTCCTTGTTGCGAATCGTGCCTTTGCCTGCCAGCGCCACGATCTGGTATTCGCCAAGAGGCCGGACGACAATCTCCAGACGGCTGAACATGGCTCCGCCCCGCATCAGGTCGTCGCGGTAGATCGCTCCTCCCCAGCCTTTTTCGCCATAAACGGTTTCATATCGGAAACCGGGGAAGTGCTCGGCCGTTTTTTTCAGGATCGCTTCGATGTACTCGCTGATATGCAGGCGAAAATCCGTGTGGCGCCGTTTCAGTTCGTCACGGGTCATTTCGTCCGTTTTTCGGGCGGACTTGCTGGCCTCGTTGCGAACCTGACCGCGTTCAATGGCCTGTTGGAGTTTTTGATCGAAGTCCACGAATGGGTTCCCGTAGTTCTAAAATAAAAAAACCGGCAATTCTCAATTCGAAACGTCGCGGGGCAGGTCGAAAACAGGGCTGGCATTGCGTCATCCAGCCCTGAATCGTAAGCTGTCGGGGCAGTCCAATTCAACAGGCTCGCACCTGAAATGTCGTCCGCCGCGCTGGCACCCGACTTCCTGACCCGAAGTCCCGAACTGGCCGGCTGTCGCAGACTTGCCGCCGGAAACACCCGGCGAAAAACCTTTGGGCGGCTGAAAACCCCGCCAAAAAAATCCCGCTGAAAAAAATTTGCACCGCAAAGGAGTCTGCGTGTGATCGTTGCCGCATCTACCGCCTGTTTTCCCCATCTCGCTTTTCCGGAAGCCGTCGAAAAACTGGCGGACCTGGAATATACCAGTATCGAAATCGATATCCACGAGGACGGCCAGCATGTACGTCCCTCCGAAGTCACAGAAAATCTCGACCGGGCCGTGCTGACCTGCAATACCGTTCGCCGAATGAACGTGACCGGATTCAGTCTGCGATTCAATACTACGGGCGAAGACTATTTTTCGCAATTCACAAAGTGCTGTCAGTTGGCCAAAGCGACTCAGGTGGTCTCGCTGACCGTAGACAGCGGCGAGCATGGGACCCCCTTCAATGAAGAAGTCGAGAAATTCAAACGACTGGTCGCGATCGCCGAATCCCACGGCGTCCGTGTCGGCATGCGCAGCCAGCACGGGCACCTCTCGGGCGACATCGATACGGTTTCGGTGATTTGCGGACACGTCAAGGGCGCCGGCCTGTCGCTCGACCCCAGTCAGTACATCTATCATCACGAAAAACCGCTGAATTACGACAAATTGCTGCCCTACGTCCAGAACGTCTATCTGCGCGACACCACCAAAGAAAAACTGCAGGTTCGCGTAGGCCAGGGTGTGATCGACTTCGGACGCCTGTTGAACCAGCTGCAACAAGTCAAATACAACCGGGCCCTGGTCGTCGATATCCTCGAAGAACCCGACGTGGATCACTACGGCGAACTGCGGAAAATGCGTTTGCTGCTGGAAAGCCTGCTGCTCTGACCCATAATTCCCACAGGGTTGACCATTCGCAACGGCATTTTTTCCGGGAAACCCAAGGCGCCCGCGCGGAAAGAACGGTCCATGGACCCTCACCCGCGTGTCGGGTTTCCAGTGCCTGCAAGAAGTGCGGAACGGGACCTACGGCGTGCCCGGATTGCAACAGTCCATGGTTCGCGCGGAATGGCACCCAAAACTGGCGGTCCAGACCTGGTGCGTATTCTGGCCTCTTTCATTCCCAGGACTTCTCAACCCACCGAAGGCGAAGATAGCCGTACATCGGAAAAGTATCTTATTGGGAGTTTTCGCCGGGCTCCCAGCGGACTATCTCCAGCGGCTGCTCCCGGTTGACACTGGCCACCCGCAAAGCCAGTTTTCCTGACAAAAGTTCACTAAAGGCAGTCCCGACAATTTCCCGCCTCCATCCCGAATCCAGCCGCAAAGGCTCTTCGGGATCCAGCATTCCCAACATCCGCCCCGCCAAATCGCGCACGTCCTGAACATTGGCGACCAGTCCGGGTGCGATTTTTTCACGCACACAAATCAGGTTCAACCCGGTTTGCAGAAACTGGCCCAGAATCCCAAGGTTGACACTTGGCGCCCCACGGATCTTTTCGGGCAGGTCCGCCTCCGGAATCGCCATCGCCGCCTGAACCTGATCGACGATCTCGGGCAGATGTTTTCCGGATACCCGGTTGGACAAACCGCGAATGGCCTTGACCCGCGCCGCGTCGGCTTCGCCCCGTTTGGCAATCTCCAGCAACAGGTCGTCGGGCAAGATTCGCCGCGGTGAACGATTGACCGCGCTCGCCGTCTGGTCGCGCCAGCTGGACAACTCCCGGACAATGGCCAGCGAGCGGCGGCTGAGCCGATTCAGGCCGCTCAACCGGATCCAGGCCGGTGACCGCTCGAATTCTTCCAGCTGGTTCATCCACGCGGTGACTTCTTCGCGATACCATCCGGTGCGGCCGCGACGCTCCAGCCCACGCTGAAACCGCTCGTACAGCACCAGCAAATGCTCGACATCCTGCGCTGCATACTGCATCTGGCGCTGCGACAGCGGCCGCACACGCCAGTCCGTTCGTGTTTCACCTTTGGCCAGTCGTGTCCCCGTGTGGGCTTCCACCAGCGTGCTGTACGCCGCCGGATAGTCAAATCCCGCAAAGCCCGCGGCGATTTGCAAATCAAACAGGTTCGACGGGCGCTGACCCGATTCCCGATAACAAAACAGAAACTCTTCCCGGGCCGCATGGGCCACGACCGTTTCAATCTGGTTGCAAATCAGTGACCAGAAAGGCGTCAGGTCGCGAATTACCATCGAATCAATCAGGACCGTTCGCTGGCGAGTGGCGGCCTGCACCAGACACAACTGGGGACGATAAAGATTTTCCGAGACAAACTCGGTATCAAATCCCAAAAAATCCTGGCCCGCAGTTTCGGTGCAAAACTGCTGCAGTTCCTGGTCTGTTGTTATCAGGTCAAACTTCACGCGTCCACGCGATCAAAAAACAGGCAAGAGAAACGTCAGCCCGCCGATGATTCACCCACAAGCCCACATTGCGAAGTGTTATAATCTGACAGATCACCGCCGGTTCGGCTAGTCCGGCCCGCCAGCAGCATCCGCGGCAAGACTCCTCCGCCCCCACGGACCAGTACGTGTTTTCCAGTCCTTTCCACATGCTCACTTCGGTCAACCGCCTGCTGGTCAGTGTCCGGGATGTAACCGAAGCCCGGCAAGCGATTGCCGCCCGTGTCGATCTGGTCGACCTGAAAGAACCGGCCCACGGTTCGCTCGGCGCGGTCAGCATCGAAACGGCTGCCAACGTTGCCGCCCTCTGGCCCGAATTCCCGGCCCCGCACGATTCGTTCCCGCCCCTCAGCATGGCC
>JBGSVU010000615.1:0-10531 GCA_041752775.1 Pirellulaceae bacterium
GCGGGACAGGATGGCGATTCTGCCGCTGCAACAGACGGGGATGAAAGGGAATCTGGCGACCAGGCCTGAGGGGCCTTTTCACCTGTCCCTGCCGGGCGATTCCAACTACACTCAACGGCAATGATTTGAGACAGCAGGGGATGCTTTCCCTTTTTTGATTCCGGCAGAATTTTCCGCGTCGTTGGCGGAAATCGGCCCCAGCAATGGAAAAACATACGCGTGGTTGCAGGTCGCGATTTTATTGGACCCTTTCAGCTGGTGCGACTGATTCGCGCCGGAACGACGACGCAGGTGTGGGAAGCCCTGCGGGAGGGATTTTCGGAACGGGTGGCGCTGAAGGTCGTTTCGGCCCAGTATGCCAAAGACAAAACCGAACTGGGCCAGCTGAAACACGAAACCATGGTCGCGCAGACGCTGGACCATCCCCATGTGATCAAGATTTATGGCTATCACGACGAGTACGGACTGCCGTTCATTTCCATGCAGCTGTTCAATGCCCGCAACCTGAAAATCGAGGTGCGTGAACGGCCCGAAATTCTCGACTTGAACATCAACAAAATCGTTCGCGCGGCTGCCGAAGGGCTGGCTCATCTGCACGACCGGGGCTGGATTCATTGCGACATCAAGCCGGACAATTTTCTGGCGGACGAACAGGGGAACGTCAAACTGATTGACTTCTCGATCGCGGAAAAGCAGAAGTCGGGATTCAAGCTGTTTGGATCGCGCTCCCGGCTGATTCGGGGAACCCGCAGCTACATTTCGCCCGAACAGATTCGGCGCAAACCGCTGGATATCCGCGCCGACATCTACTCATTCGGATGCATGTTGTACGAACTGGTTTCGGGGCGGGCTCCGTTTACCGGAAACAATGCCGACGAACTGCTGAACAAACACTTGCGGGCGGCCGTTCCTTCGCTGCAGGCAGCCGAAAAAAATACTTCGCTGGAGTTCGCCAGTCTCGTTTCAAAAGCACTTGCCAAAAACCCCGATGACCGGCCCACCAACATGCATGAGTTCCTGGTAGAATACAATCGCTGCACCGTCTATCGGGCGGGACTGCGGGGACGCAGCAGCACCAAACGAACCTGATCCGGATCCGCGTCAACCTCCGGTAAAATCTGCCGGACTGTCTCCGGCAAATTCCGGTTCGCCGTTCCGGTTCTGCAGCGGTCCTGCCGCAGGTCGCAGCGCCGATTTCAGTTCCACACCATTTTTGCCACAAGATCCATGGACTATCTCGCCTTTGAACAGCCGATCGCCGACCTCGAAGCGGAGATCCGGGAAATCGAACAGTCGGGCGTCGAGTCGGCGGTCCGCTCCGAACAGATTCGCGAACTGCGCCGCAGGCTGACTCAGACCACTCGCGAGATCTATGCAGGACTGGATCCCTGGCAAGTCGTTCAGGTCGCACGCCACAAGGACCGTCCGCACACAGTCGATTACCTGAACCTTGTTTTCGAGGAGTTCGTTGAATTGCATGGCGACCGGAAGTTCGGCGATGACCGTGCCATGCGGGTCGGATTCGCGCGACTGGAAAACTATCGGGTCCTCGTTGTCGGGCACGAGAAAGGTCGCAACTTCAGGGAGCGCACCGAAAACTGTTTTGGCTGTGCGCATCCCGAAGGCTATCGCAAGGCCCTGCTGAAAATGAAGATGGCCGCCAAGTTCAACATTCCGGTGATCTGTCTGATCGACACACCGGGCGCCTATCCCGGAATTGGTGCCGAAGAGCGCGGCCAGGCCCAGGTGATTGCCGAAAACATGTTTGAGATGAGCCGTCTGCCAACGCCGGTCATCTGTATCGTGATTGGCGAAGGCGGCAGTGGCGGCGCCCTCGGCATCGGTGTGGGCGACCGCGTCGCCATGTTGCAGTTCGCCTATTATTCGGTCATCAGTCCTGAGGGCTGTGCCGGCATTTTGTGGAAAGGCGCCGAGCACGCGCCGCGCGCGGCGCACAGCCTGAAGTTCACCTCGGCCCATCTGCCAGGTTTCGGCATCGTCGACGAAGTCATCGAAGAGCCGCTCGGCGGTGCCCATCGCGATCATCACCATATGGCGGCCAACATGCGCAACTTTCTGCGCCGCAGCCTGAGAGAACTGACTGTGATACCGACCGCGAAACTGCTCGACGGCCGCTACGAAAAATTTCGCCGGATGGGACGCTATCTCGATCCCGCGCTCAATCCCGGGCCGGAAGTCGCTGCAGCACCCGAACCAAATCCGGAAGAAGCGACAACCTGAGTGCGGACTAGCCGGACATACCTGTCCGCAAAGATTGCGGCCTTCTGAAAGATTCCGGTTTCGTGGAATCAGGCGGCACGCCTGTTCGTCGCAGATCTGCATCCGCTGGCCTGGAGAATTCGTCTCGCCGACGGGACTGTTCCGACCGGATTGCCGGGCACCTGGCTATTGCAGAAAACAGCCGGGATCGGGGCGTTGATACAGACCGCAAGAACCGGGGAAAACAGTGCAATCCTCCCCCACCAACAACGTCCGATAATGTTTCTTATGTTCGGTTGGGGGTGCGGGAATCAGGCTGCAGAACGGTTGCTGCCTGTTGGCGGCCGCTTGCACCACGACCTGCAGATCAGCTGCATGATACAGAGCACCCCGCAGGCCCGTCCCCTGCTCCCGGTGTAACCGCTCACGGGTGCAAGTAAAAAGGCCGAAAAACGCGTCAGACCCCGGCGCGTGAAAGGCCACTCCCGGTCAACATCGTACCGGGAACATGTGCACTGACCAATCAGCATGACGGATCAGCGTGGCGTGAATGGCTGGAACTGCGGCTGTTGAGGCGGCACCTGCTGCGGCGTTTGCTGCAGCTGATTGTTGATTCCATTTTGCAGCGCATTCCAGCCGTTATTCAGCAGTCGCTCGGCATCCACATTCACATTGATGCCGCTGGTGGAATCGCCGCCAATACTGACCGGCAACTGAAACTGGCCGCGAATGGTGTTGGCGCCAGGTTGCGCATCGTTGGCCACCGGCTGGCCAAAGATCCACGAGCCACCGGAGCTGGAGGAAGTTTCAGGAGGCAGCGGCTGGGCCAGCCGCTCATTGAATTTGTTGACGTAGGGATCGAGATACGGTGCGAGGACACCGTGAATTTCTTTGGGCACAACCGCCGAGAACCGGTTGATCGTGCTGGCGATGAAGTTTCCGGAACGGGACTGCATGACGGCGCGACGGGCGTTGTCGCCCGGCACTATGGTCACAGCGAACAAAGTGATCACCATACAGAGCAGGGCACCTTTGACGGCGCCGAGCAGCGCTCCGCTTTGCCGGTCAAATTCTTTCAGCTGAAACCGTTCGATGTTCCGCCGCACCACGCCAAAGGCAATCCAGATCACCAGGCTGGTACCGAGATACAGAATGGCCATCGCGATAAAACCGTTCCAGGGTGCTTCGGTCCTGATCAGGTTCGCGACCGTCCCGCGAAAATTCAGTGCGACGATGTAACTGACAAAGATCGCGGCGAGCGAAGCGATCTGCCACGCGAGGCCTTTCCAGAATCCAAACAGGATCGCTCCGGCAAAAACGGCCAGCATCACAAAGTCATAGGTTGCAATCATTCGGGGCACTCCGGCCAGAAAATTTCCGCAAGGTCCGTCGGCAGGCAATCATATCTGTCGCCACAGGTCGCGGAGCGATTAAACAGGATGCCGAAAACAGTCTCAAGACGAAACCGCACGCTAGCACCCGCGACAGCAGCAGCAACCGACCTGTCTTTGCTGCAGCCGGCCGCCTATGATCCCCCGCCAACAATTCGCCGGCGACCACCCTGCCCCGTCGGCACTCCTGGTTCGCGGATCGCATCCTGCGACGCGGCAGAAACCGGACGACATCCAACGACCGTGGCTGATTTCAAGACACACATTACGACCAGCACGCTTCTGGGCATCGGCTACGGTGTTGCCGGAGCCGTTTTTTTTGATCTTTCCGTTCCACACTGCCTGATGGCTGGAGGGTTGTGCTCGGTCGCGGGGATGTTGCCCGATCTCGACAGCGATTCCGGAATTCCCCTGCGCGAGATGCTGTGTTTTGTCTCGGTGCTGGTGCCGATGCTGATGATGCCGAGGTTCGAGCAGATGGGGCTGCATACGGAAACGCTGGTATTCATTTCGGCAGTCTTCTATGTGGCCGTCCGTTTTGGTGTCGGCTCGATCTTCCGGCGTTACACCAAACACCGCGGGATGTGGCACAGCATTCCAGCCGCGCTGATTGCCGGCATGCTGGCCTATCTGGTTTGCCAGTGCCCGGAAACCGGTATCCGGATTTACCAGGCCTGGGCGGTGGTGCTGGGATTTCTTTCCCACCTGTTCCTGGACGAAGTCTACTCGATTGACCTGCGCGGTCGCCGCGTGAAAAAATCGCTTGGAACCGCGATGAAGTGGTATGGCGACAACATGTGGGCCAATTTTTTTACTTACGCCAAGCTGGTGTTTGTGATGGCCCTGGTTTTCGGAGACCACACCCTGTTGCAGAAACTGGAGCAACACGGCCATCAACTGAACCGGCTGGCCCAGGAGGCCATGCAGGACGGTGTTGACGCCGGAATCGATCTGCACAGGTAGCGGCGGAACGTGACAGTGCCAGGCATCCCGGATATTCCAGGCCGTGCGGTCCGCCAGTCAGGCAGTCCCCCCGTCAAAAAGTCTTTTGACTGTCCAGCAGAATGGTGACGGGTCCGTCATTGACCAGGGCGACTTGCATGTCCGCCTGAAAAATCCCGGTGGCGACGTGCAGCCCCATTCCGCGCACCGCCTGCACGAACGCCTGATACAGATGATTGCCGGCGTCCGGACCGGCAGCCGCCACGAAGGATGGCCGCCGGCCTTTGCGGGCATCACCCAGCAGTGTGAACTGGCTGATCGCCAGGACAGAGCCCTGAGTGTCGGCAATATCCAGATTCATTTTGCCGGCCGCGTCGTCAAAGATTCTCAGTCCCCGGATTTTCTCTGCCATCCAGATGGCGTCATTCTGACCATCGCCCTTTTCAACCCCCAGCAAAACCACCAGGCCGTGATCGATCTGCCCGACGATCGTACCATCGACCGTCACACTTGCCGCCCGGCTGCGCTGAACAACAGCTCGCATGAATCAGGAATCCGAAACCAGGTTAATTGAGATTGAGATTGAGATTGCGAACAATGTATCGAAAGTCGGATCAGGGGAACTGCACCGGAAACTGACCGGGCACGCCAATCAGAGCCGGCGGCGGCCACTCCGGCAGCACTCCCCTGCCCTGCCGTGCTTCGGCCCGGAAATGGAATTCGGCTATCGGCGCAAAACTGTCTGCGACGTTGTCGATCCGGCAAACCGGTCCTGCAGGGCCTGGACTTCGAGATCGGAGTGGCGAAGGGCCGACATGGCTTCGACGGCGGCTTCGGCGGCAGGCATGGTGGTGATGCAGGGGATACCGTGCTGGACCGCGGTGGCGCGGATGCGACCTTCATCGGTGCGTGCCCCCTTTCCGACAGGCGTATTCAGGATCAGGTCCACGGCGCCGTTTTTCATGTGATCGATCAGGTTGGGGTGGCCTTCGACGATTTTCTTGACACGTTCGCAGGGAATGTTGTGCTCTTCCAGTTTCCTGGCGGTCCCTTCGGTGGCGAGGATTTCATAGCCCATGGCGTGCAGCTGCCGGGCGATGCCGACCGCCGCCTCCTTGTGCCGCTGGGCAACGCTGACAAAGACCCGGCCGGAAGTCGGAAAAACCGTGCCCGCCGCGAGCTGGCTTTTGGCAAACGCCAGGGGGAAACTGTGGCTGATCCCCATGACTTCGCCGGTGCTGCGCATCTCCGGTCCGAGCACAATATCGACGCCGACGAACTTGCGAAAGGGGAAAACGCTTTCCTTGATTGAGACGCTGTGGGGAACCGGCTCGCTGAAAATCTCCAGCTCGTCCAGCGTTTTTCCGGTCATGATTTTAGCCGCGACGGCCGCGAGGGGCAGCCCCGTGGCCTTGGCAACGAAAGGCACTGTCCGGCTGGCGCGGGGGTTGACTTCCAGCACGTAAACCTGGTGCTGGCCGCCTTCTTTTTTGATCGCAAACTGCACGTTCATCAGTCCGCAGACTTTCAGATCGAGAGCCATCGCGATCGTGGCCCGGCGGATTTCGTCGACCGTCTCCACGGGCAGCGAATAGGTGGGCAGGCAACAGGCCGAATCGCCCGAGTGAACCCCGGCTTCCTCAATGTGCTCCATGACGCCGGCGATCACGGCGCGACGGCCATCACACAGGCAGTCAACATCGACTTCGGTCGCGTCCTCCAGAAACCTGTCGATCAACACGGGCTGGCCGGCCGAAACAAGAAAGGCTTCGGCAACATAGCGTTCAAACTGTGTGCGGTCGTAACAGATCTCCATCGCGCGACCACCCAGCACAAAACTGGGTCGGACCAGCACCGGATAGCCCACCGTTTCGACCACGGCCCGGGCCTCGACCATCGTGCGGGCGATTCCGTTTTCGGGTTGCAGCAGTTTCAGCCGGCGCAACAGCTGCTGGAACTGTTCCCGGTCTTCGGTCGCATCAATCGTCGCGACACTGGTTCCAATGATCGGGACGCCAGCGTTCTGCAGAGCTTTGGCGAGGTTCAGCGGTGTCTGGCCACCAAACTGGACAATCACGCCGTCGGGTTGCATGCGGTCGCAGATATTCAGAACGTCTTCCACCGTCAGCGGTTCGAAAAACAGGAAATCGCTGGTGTCATAGTCGGTGCTGACAGTCTCCGGATTGGAATTGACCATGATCGATTCGTATTCGAGGTCGCGCATCGCGAAACTGGCATGGCAACAGCAATAGTCGAATTCGATCCCCTGCCCTATCCGGTTTGGCCCGCCGCCGAGAATCATGATCCGGCGCCTGTCAGTTTTGGCCGGCGTTTCGTCTTCGTCCTCGTAGGTGCTGTAATAATAGGGCGTCACCGCCTCGAATTCGGCGGCACAGGTATCGACGGACTTGAAAGTGGCCACGATCCCCATCGATTTTCGCCGTTCGCGGACGGTCATCTCGGTGGTGTTCCAGAGGTGCGACAGTTGCCGGTCGGAGAATCCGTTCCGTTTCGCGGTTCTCATCAGGCCGGT
This sequence comes from Pirellulaceae bacterium, assembly GCA_041752775.1. Classification (GTDB taxonomy): domain Bacteria; phylum Planctomycetota; class Planctomycetia; order Pirellulales; family Pirellulaceae; genus BJ22. The sequence goes on from JBGSVU010000615.1 coordinate 7,087, forward strand.
GGAACAGCTTTCGACCGATCCGGCGGCAATCAGCTGTTCCTCGAGGCGAACGAGAATCGCCAGTTGCTCGAGAAACCAGGGATCGATATTGGTCAGCTGAAAAATATTCTCCAGCGACATGCCAGCCTTGATGGCATACCGCAGGTACCAGACCCGGTCGGCATTGGGAATCGCCAGTTTGGGACGAATGCTCTCGAGGTCAGGTTGGTCGGCTGTTCCCCACAGGTCCTTGTTGTCGCATCCGAATCCAAAGCTGCCGACTTCCAGGCCGCGCAGGGCCTTTTGAAACGATTCGCGAAAACTGCGTCCGATCGCCATCGTTTCGCCGACGCTTTTCATCTGCGTCATCAGCGTCGCGTCGGCCTCGGGAAATTTTTCGAAGGCAAACCGCGGAATCTTGGTGACAACGTAGTCGATCGTCGGTTCGAAACAGGCTTTTGTCTTTTGGGTAATGTCATTGGGCAATTCCCACAACCGGTATCCGACCGCCAGCTTTGCGGCGATTTTGGCGATCGGGAATCCGGTCGCCTTGCTGGCCAGGGCGCTGCTGCGGCTGACCCGCGGATTCATTTCGATCACGATCATGCGGCCGGATTTCGGGTCGCAGGCAAACTGGATGTTCGAGCCACCCGTTTCGACGCCGATTTCGCGGATTACGGCCAGGCTGGCGTCGCGCATCCGCTGGTATTCCTTGTCGGTCAGTGTCTGGGCCGGCGCGACCGTGATGGAGTCGCCCGTGTGAACTCCCATCGGATCAAAATTTTCGATCGAGCAGATGATCACGACATTGTCATCGAGATCGCGCATGACTTCCATTTCATATTCTTTCCAGCCGATGATCGACTCCTCGATCAGTACCTGGTGTGTCGGCGACTGGTCCAGTCCGCGCTGCACAAGCGTATCAAACTCGGCGCGGTTGTAGGCGATCGCCGAACCGCTGCCGCCGAGCGTAAAGCTGGGGCGGACGATGCAGGGCAGGCCGACTTCTTCCATCGTTTCGCGGGCCTGCTGGAGCGTCGTAATCGTACGGCCGCGACAGGTGTCGAGTCCGATTTTGGCCATCGCTTTCTGGAACTTGTCGCGGTCTTCGGCCTTGTCGATGACTTCGGCCCGCGCTCCGATCATCTCGACACCATATTTCTTCAGCACACCCTGGCGATCAAGTTCCATGGCGAGGTTCAGACCCGTTTGCCCGCCTAGCGTGGGCAACAGGGCGTCAGGCCGTTCTGCAGCAATGACCTTTTCAACAACCTGCCAGGTCAGGGGCTCGATGTAAGTCCGGTCGGCCGTGTTGGGATCGGTCATGATCGTGGCCGGATTGGAATTGACCAGGATGACTTCGTAGCCCTCTTCACGCAGGGCTTTGCAGGCCTGGGTGCCCGAGTAGTCAAACTCGCACGCCTGGCCAATGACAATCGGACCGGAACCGATCAACAGAATCCGCTGGATGTCGTCGCGTCGTGGCACTCGGGCAGACCTTTCGGAATGGTTGCGTCAACCGGAAGAACCAAACACCGGTTTTGCAGTCTTTGGCGAAAAAACAAAATTTCCCAAGCGTACCAGCCAGAGTACCTGTTGTTCAAGGTGCAGGCATGTCGCAGCGGTGCATCGTGTGTCACCGAAACGCACACCCGGGGCGGGCCCGTTCTACGCTGCCGGGGCGACTGTTCACTGGGAGTTCGGCTGAAAGGAGGCCCCTGCGGTCCTGTGCCGCACAGCTGCCGGCGCGCCGATCAGCACGCGCTACACGCCCGTGTTGACTGCAGGACAAGCCGTCGAACGCAGCCCGGGAACAGGCCTGGAATGCGACAAACTGGACTGCAAAGGACTTGCCTGGCCGGTCGATACCAAGGTAGAATACCCGTAGTTGCAAGGGGGTTCTGACAGCACCATAGGGGAGTCTGCGGTGCTGAAATCCCGGGCAACAGATCGGTCTCTTTTCAGGAGCATCCTTCGGTGATTGCAGCAATTCGCATTCAGGATTTGAAAGCCGGCGATTTGGCCGAAGTGATTTCGCTGATTGGCTCCGAACATGTCCTCAGCCGGCTGGCGTCGCTGGGGCTGCGGGGTGGTGCCCGGGTCCGCATGCTGCGATCGGGGGCAACCTGCATCCTCGAGCTGGATGAATCGCAAATCTGTCTCCGTACCGGAACCGACACCCAGATTCTCGTTCAACCGGCATAGGGTCAGGAATTAGTTCCTTTCGGCGTTTTCAAAAGTCTGGCCCTTTTTGGGACAGGTTCTTACTGCCGTCTCGCAATATTCCAGTTCTGGCATGCTGCCAACCGGCCATCTGTAGTAAACTTCCTGAGTGGGGCAATGCCCCCCGTTTGCCTCGCCCTGTCGGGCGGCCGCCTCCCCCGGCGCCCTGACTGGTTATGACTCCCCCAAGTCGCGCTGGGGGAACCCGCGCCCCTGTTTCCCTAAAACGATTTCCCATGTCCGCCCCCACCAATCCGAAAGCCAACCGGGAAGTGAGCGCCGTCCAGGCTGTCACCACGGTTGCTGTTTTGGGCAATCCGAATACGGGAAAATCGACGCTGTTCAGCGCCCTGACGCAACTCAGCCAGCGGACGGGGAACTATCCCGGCGTCACGGTCGAAAAGCGGACGGGGTTCTTCACACATGAAAACGTCCGCTTTGAACTGACCGACTTGCCCGGCGCCTATTCGCTGGCCCCGCGTTCCCCCGACGAAATGGTGACCGTTCAGGTGTTGATGGGCCAGGGACCCGTCCACCGACCGCCCGATGTGATCCTGTGCGTGGTCGATGCCAGCAACCTGCGGCGAAATCTGTTTCTGGTCAGCCAGTTGCTGGACCTGGAATTGCCGATCGTGATCGCACTGAACATGACCGATGTCGCGCGGCGACGCGGGATTGCAGTCGATCCGATTGCGATGAGCGAAACGCTGGGCGTTCCGGTCGTTCCGATTCAGGCCAACCGGATGACGGGAATCAACCAGTTGAAAAATGTCCTGGTCGCCTCGGCCCGACAACTGTCGCCCACGACCCACCAGCCTTTCTCAAGGCAGATCGGCGAAACCCTCGACCGGCTGGAGCTGGACTGTCCGGACGACTGTTCCCTGAAACGGTTTGTAGTGACGCGGATGCTGTTCGACGTTGATGGTTTCATGACCCGGCGGCTGAGATCGATGGTCGGCGATGATTTCGTGGCTGCGATGACCAACAAGCGGAACGAACTGGCCCTCGCGACCGGGCGTTCGCTTTCGGAAAACGAATCGGCGGCACGTTTTGACTGGATCAACGAACAGCTGCCAAAATTTGTCAAACGAAACGACCTTGGACGGGCAACTTTTTCCGCCACGGCAGACCGGTTTCTGACCCATCCGGTGACCGGGCTGCTGTTCGCCGTGCTGGTACTGCTGATTCTGTTTCAGGCCGTATTCCGGGTCGCCGAACCGGCATCGTGGATGATCGATTCGAC
>JBGSVU010000616.1:0-8890 GCA_041752775.1 Pirellulaceae bacterium
GTATCTGATTTCGCCAACGCTCGTGACTTCGCGCGACAACGTCTGAACGGTTGCCACTGAAGTGCTGATCCCCGCCACGCGACGGGATCTGGGGTCGATCTGGATCGAGCTGGATGGACCGGACGCAGAACCCCTGGCGGCCGGAACCAACTCCATCGCGCAGACTGGGCAGCGTCCGGGCCTCGACGAGGGAGGGACGCACATCATGGGGCAGATGTACGAGACAGCGGATTCTGCCGACGTTGCTCCGACTGCAGCTGACTCGCTCCCCGGGGATTCCGGTTCGATCCAGTGGTTTCGCTGAGCCAGCCCAAGCAATACGATGCCGGAAGCAAAAGCTCCAACAATCAATACCGGAATCAGGAACAGCCTGAAAATCTCATACCACATGCGGGTCGCCCTGGGCGGAGCCTGGCGGGATGTGGCAGTCGAAACTGCGACCGGGGCGTTATCCAGTTGAATTGACCCGGCACGGAGGGGCTTTGATTCGGCGGGCAACGCGGAAGATTGTGTGTCCGTTTCTGATCCGATTTTCAAGCCGGGGCTGACTACCTGAATCCGGCAGTACGCTCCTGACGCGACGTCGGTCGTTGAACAGCCCACCGACCGGTTTTCAGGGTTCGTGTCGTCGGCGTTCACAGAAGGCAGCGCATTCGCCTCCTGGGGCCCTGGATTTTCAGCCATGATTAAAACTCGCGCACAGAATGGCGGAACAGGTCAGATCGATCCGGAAAACAGGCATGGGGGTACAGCGAAGGTAGCGCGTCCCCATCTGACGTTTGTCGTCCAACAGTTACCTGTGCCGGAATACGTCAGCCGTTCGAACGGAAAGTGGGCGCGCATTTATGCTGCCAAATTCCGGTTCAACATCTGAAGCGCGAAAGGAGTACGCAGGTTTCCAGCGAAGAGAGTGTCGCATGTTCGGCGACAGGGCTGGGGAAAGCAATTCGGTTCGTTTCGTTGCGACCTGGGTAGCCCACAAATGGGGCTGCACAAAGCAACATGGGCGTTACCACTTCCCTGGTTTCGCTGACCGGAATCGCGGGCAATGATGTGTCTTTTTGGCTGTCGTTGGCACACCCGCAACGCTGACCGCAGGCACAAGTCAGCGCCTGTGGATCGCAGCGGCATTTGCCAATTGGGGTTGCACCGCCAGAACAGCAGGCAGTAGCATCCCGAGCCCGGGTCGACCGGTCGCAGCAGGCGGGGCTGACGGCAGTGGTGTTCGAAACATCGACCACTATGGCACCGCAGCTACAATGCGAATTCAGGTTGAAAAGCATGGATTGCAAACCGGACGCAGTCGTCGCGAACACCAAAAGTGCCGCAATCGCCAGGTGTCGGATTGATGAAATGCCGTTCATGGCCATGCTTCCAAACCGAATACCCGGTTTGTGGAGTGGTCAGGTCAAGGGGACGAATGTCTGTGCCATATCAAGTATACGCCAAGCCGCGGGAATGTTAATCAATTGGCCAATGTTTAACCCGGTATCGCCACTTTGGCTTTAAAAAAGCGGGAATCCATTGCAGATACCAGCTGCAGGACGCTAGCCTGCAATTCCGGAAATCGCCAGAAAAAATCCGGGTATCAGCCCACTGCGGCTGATAATAGTGGCGATGTCCATCAAAAAGGCTGGCGGGTGAATGCGAAGGGCGTTATCCGAAAAGGCCCGATCCAGCGGCAGTCAGCGATCCGGTGCGATGGTGGGGAACAGGCGACGGGTCCTTTCTTCTGCGGTTTGGGTCCTGGCAGGGAGCAGGAACAGGGAGCAGGAATGAGGGCGTGGCGGTCCAGCCTGTCTCGCAGTGCGCGAAAACGATGATTACCGAAACTCGCTTTCCGCAGCCGTTTTGTCTGGCGCTTCCCCGGCTGCTTTCGAATCGTCTGGCTCATGGTCAGGGATTCCCCGGGGCCCGGAATTGCCGGTAGTCTGGGATTGAATTGGGGCCAGTTGTCCAGCGCTACGGGCCAGTGAGGCGAGCAACTGCAGGTATTGTGACTGCAGGTTAGCTTCGGTGATGCGGTAACGCAGGACTCGCCGCCAGTTTTCGATCAGTTGCCCGTAGGAGTTCGAACTGGTGGCAAATTCGTCGATGGAAATATCAAGGGTCCGTTCAGCTTTTGGAATGATGTCCTGTTGAATCAGGTTGAGCGTGTCGCCAGTACTTTCGAGCCTGACCACCAGATCCACAATCTCTTCGCTGGCGAGGTCCTGCAGGCTGTCCAGTCGATTTGTTGCGGCGAGCCAGTTTGCTTGCGATTCACAAATCCCGGCCCGAATGCGAGAACCGTTTATCGGCAGGTTGAATCCAACTCCCAGCAACAAAGCATCATCGCCGTTTGCAACCGGGCTGTTGCCGGCAGCCGCAGTCGCGATCCAGTTCAGCCCCACTGTAAAATCCGGTTTTTCCTCGAGTTTCGCCAGATGAATTTTCTTCCGATCACGGCGGATGAGGGCGAGTTGTGACTGCAAATCGGGCCTGTCCCGGGTTGCTGCGGCAATCAACTCATCTGGATCCAGAGTTGCCGCATGGCACTCGAGGGAGTCTTCGATTTGCAAACTGGACACGGGATCTGCGTTCAGCAGACGTGCCAGTCGGGCCTGAAGTGATTTTTCTTTTTGTCTGAGCTCCGTAATCTGATTTTCGACCAGGGACTGTTCCGTTTGAACATTCAAAACGTCCTGTTGCGAGACCGACTTTTTGACTTCATACTGTCGCAGCACAACGTCCCCGATTTGCCCCAGCGTCTCGCGATCCTGGTTGGTGATTTCGACGGATTTGCGGACGAGCAACAGTTGGTAACAGGCCGTGCGGATACTCTCGGCGATTTCGAGCTGGGCCTGAAGCAGTGCGGCTTCGGCAGCAGCGACTTCATCCGAAACGATTGCGACCTGAGTGGCCCGCTTTTCCGCGTTCGTAAACTTCTGGCTGACGCCGAGGGAGAAGGCCTGTTCTCCGGCTGCCGTCTGAACGGGTGCCAGCCAGGTGTTGGTATTCACCATCGGATCGGGAAGAGACAATACCTGCGGCGCACGTTGGCGGATGGCGGCGATCTTGTGCCGGGCTTCCTGAATCCGTGGGTTGCTGGACAGCCCCAGTTGCACGTACTGTTCGATACTGGCGGATTCCGTTGAATTCGCTTTGGGCGCACAAACATTAGGGACCGAATCAACGAAACAGGGGTCGCACCGCTGCAGTGTCTGCAACACCGTCTGCGGCGACCGGCATCCCAATACGGCAATCGGGATCAGGGCGAGAGCCGTTGCTATCCTCCGCATGGAGTTGACCTTCGGATTCAATCAACCAGTGTTTTGACCAGGCCGTCTGTATAACAGTTATCGCCTGAATAAACCTCAGAGACCGAATCAGGATCCTGCAACCGATGCAATTGTCCGAACCGGCAAGGATTAACATGCCTGACAGGACAATAACGCCCTGGTTTCCTGTCGACCCCTTCAGGCCGGAGCCTGACGAAACGGTCGCCGAGGCTCCGGCACTTTTTTTGTCCTGCAAACTCCGCTTGCCCTGGCCCCGTCGGCTGGCAACAGCGATTCTGGCCAGACATGTGGGGAGTACAGGCCCTTAAACCGGATTCTGTGGCGATGTTTTCCGGCGTCGGCGGAACAGCGCCAGGGTCACCAGGCCCAGGCCTCCCACGCCGGCCGATGCGGGCTCTGGCACTCCGGTTGCACTCGCAAAATCGACATAGAATTCCGCGCCGCTGGAATTGGCGTAGATGACGAATTCGTTTACTGGAGAGAAGTTGTTGGTAAATGTCAACAGTTCCCACTGATTGATGGTTTGTGTCAACGCCCCCACGCTGGTCATGCCACCATTTCCAATTCCCACACTGACCTGGCCAGGACCCCTCACGTATACCCAGACCGAAGCGGTTGCGTTGGGTGGGCCGCTGCCCAGTGGGCCCCACCAGGTAACCAGCCCGTTACCGGCGTGACTGACCTCGGCCCGAATCACATGATCGGTAAACGGGTCCTGCGACCCGTCAATTACGGGCAAATCGAAATCATCATAGGTTCCCCAGTTCGTTTCAGTCGATCCGTTGGCGTTGTGAAACACGGCCCACTGATCTGCTGCCGACCATCCGAGGGAACTGATTCCGTTGTGGAAAGTCTGTGGGCCGTTGGGCCCCACGGTTTCAAAATTGCCGTTGGTCACCAGATCCGCTGATACAGCAGAGGGACAGGCAACGGTCAGGATCAGGCCTGCCAGCAAGCTCAGGGCGGACGAATTGGACATTTTCTGCGACAATAGATATCTCACGACAGTTCTCCTCGGATTGAGTTGGTTTCTTCTGGCGTTCAAGCGACACCCGGTTGTTCCGCCAGTTATTATGTACTGGGACTGATGCCGGGACCCGGACAGCTTTTTCCGGAAAAATGTGAAAATGGAACTGAACGAACTACTGGAAAAGAACCGGGAACGGCTGAGGAAGTTTGTTTCGCTCCGGCTGGACGCCCGGATTGCCCCCCGCGCCGACGCTTCCGACGTCATTCAGGAGGCGTTTGTGGAAGCCGCCCGGCGGTTCCATGAGTTGCAGGCCCAGCCCGATACGCCCCCCTATGTCTGGCTGCGGTTTCTGGTCGGACAAAAGGTGGCCCAGTTCCATCAGAAGCATCTCGCCGTTGCGGCCCGCGACCCCCGCCGTGAAGTTCGCATCGATGCGCCGCTCCATTGCCCGCCCGCCCTCTCTTCAGTCATGGCCATTCAACTGCTTGACCGGGGCGTTTCTCCCAGCGCAATTGCGCAACAGACAGAACTTCGTGCCACACTGGAAATGGCACTGGACGCCATGGAGGAAGTCGACCGGGAGATCATTGCGCTGCGACATTTCGAACTGCTGGACAATCGCGAAGCGGCGGCTGTTCTGGACATTTCACCGGAAGCTGCCTACAAACGATACGTGCGGGCCCTGAAACGGCTGAAAGAAATCATGCCGCAATCCTGAGCTGAGCCGGAAGCCGAAACCATGACCGACTCGTCAAACTCCGAATGCATCGGCCGGCTGCTGGATGATTACCTCATGCGGTTACGGCAAGGCCAGCGGCCCGGGATCGATGAATACGTACAACAGCATCCGGCGCTGGCCGACGAAATCCGCCAGACATTCTCAGCGGTACTGATGCTGCAAAACATCGAGTCGGACCCAGGCCCCGATCGCGACAGCAGGACCTCGGACCCGGCAGGTTCTCCAGTCCAGACTGCTGAACTTCTCCGCCGCCTTGGAGACTTTCGCATCGTCCGCGAGATCGGCCGGGGAGGAATGGGGGTGGTCTACGAGGCCGTCCAGGAATCTCTTGCCCGAACAGTCGCCCTGAAAATTCTCCCGCGCCAGCTGTTTCAACAACCCAAACTGGTCGAGCGGTTCCAGCGCGAAGCCCGCGCGGTCGCCAGCCTGCACCATACCAACATCGTTCCGGTCTTTTCGGTCGGGCAACAGGACGAAGTCTTTCATTTCGCGATGCAATTCATCGACGGAATCGGCGTTGATGAAGTCATCCATCGTTTGCGCGATTCTTCGTCGCCCGACATCGGCCACGAAATTTCCCTGATTGGAAAAAGTCCGGTCGGCACCCTTACTCAAACAGCCACCAAACAGGCGCCTGACTTGCTGGCCGAAACCGGTGAGCACGGCCCGGCAACGAGTGCCGAGATCGGGACTCCGGAATCGGACCGCTTTTCCCCGAACCCGTCGCACCAGTCCAGCCAGTCGTCCGCTTCGGACACGGCCAATTCCAGCCATTTTCGCAAGATCGCACAACTGGGCCTGCGAGTCGCTGACGCACTGCAACACGCACATGACCGGGGAATCCTGCACCGCGACATCAAACCATCCAACCTCATGATCGACCGGCATGGCAATGTTTGGGTCACCGATTTTGGGCTGGCCAAGATCCACGAAAACAACATGACACAAACCGGTGACATCGTCGGCACGTTGCAATACCTGCCGCCGGAGCGCCTGAAAGGAACCGAGAGCGCGGCGGGTGACGTTTTTTCGCTCGGCCTGACGCTGTATGAACTGGTTACCCTTGCTCCGGCCTACTACGGAGCCAGCCAGGCCGACTTGATCGCCCAGATCATGAACGGCACGCCGCGTCGAATCCGGGACATCAATTCCCGTGTTCCGCGCGACCTGGAAACAATCATTCACAAAGCGATGTCACCCGAGCCCGGTATGCGCTATGCCAGTGCGGGAATGATGGCCGGGGATCTGGACTGTTTTCTGACCGGGCGGCCGATCCGCGCACGACCAACCGGACCGCTTGGCCGGGCAGCGTTGTGGGCTCGCCGAAATCCTGTTCCGGCCGGGCTGCTGTCGCTGGTCACGCTGTTGTTGGTGGCATTGGTGGCTGGTTCGCTCTTTGCGGCATTCCGCTTTGCCAACGACAACCGGTTGATCACCGAGCACCTGCATCGCTCGATTGAAGCGGAACGGGAAAAGGGCGTGGCGCTGCTGGACTCAAAAGTTTCCCAGGCCAATGCGCTGATGGAGAGCACGCAGTTTGGCCGGTCGGTTGCGATCCGTGACGCAGTGACCGAAGCCACCTCTTTGGCCCGCGACCTGGATTTAGTCGAAGAGAACAGGTCCCGGCTGACCCAGATTGTTCTCGATTTGTCGGGTCTGCTCGATCTGGAGGAGGCCAAAGCGATTGCCCGGGGCAGCTTTTCGGGCGCCATCAAACAGGACGCCGCTTTTGACACGACTCTTTCCCGCATGGCCCGTTGTCTGGATGACGGCGAAATTCTGATCGACGATCTGAACGATTCCTCCCGCTCCTTTCGCCTTTCGGGGTATTGGAACACCGATTCACCCCACAATCACCCTTGTCTCCTGTTCAGTCCCGACGATTCCATGTTGGCCGCTCGGGGGCTCAACGAGGAAGGTGCCATGCTGGTCCAGGTCTGGGATCTGAAGACAAGAGAGTTGTTGCTGGAAGAGGAAGCCGATGGATACTACCTTGATACGGCCATCACCTTTGTTGAGGATGACCGGATCGCGTTTGCATCCGCTGGCAAATGTGTTTCATTGTTCGACATTCGATCGGGTGAATTGATCTGGACCAGCCAGGCGATGGCACCCCTCGTCCAGTGGCTGGCATCGGACAAAAGCGGGGATGTTCTGGTGGGTGCAGAAGACGTGGTTCTGTTGACAGGTTCGTCCGGAAAAGCACGTGGTGAGTTTTCTTCGCCGGGTACGAGCGATGCCTGTGCCATACACCCTTTGGGGCGCTATTTCGCCCTGGGTGATGCGTCCGGCGAGATTCAGGTCTGGGACTTGTCCGATTTTTCCAAACCGGTTTACACGCTCAAGGGCCATTCCGGGCGCGTGATCTCGCTGGCGTTTCATCCACTGGAGAATCTGTTGATGTCGACTTCCAGAGACGGCACCACGCGTCTTTGGGACACGGAATTTTCCCGGCCGATTCTCGTAGCGCCGTTCGGTGGAATTCGCTTCAGTGCTACCGGTGACAGAATTGGTTTCAATTCTCCGGGTAATCGGTTCGGGTTCTGGGATTTGGTGGGGCTGGACCAGACGATTTTGGCCAACGGATATTTGCGCGAGGGCACGATTCGGTCGATCGATTTTTCAGAGGACAGTAAACTGGTCGGCTGGGCGTCGATGCACCGGGGTATCGTTCTTTCAGAAACTGATGCTCCACGTCCCCGGAAAATTTTCGGTGAGTATCAGTGGGCCAGTTTTTTCTCGTTCAGCAAGTCCGATCGGGCTTCGATGGTCTCGGCAGGACTTCCGACCATTGACCGGTTCCGACTGACGGACAGGGTGACGGATCCCCCGGAGCCGCTGTCTGCGGTCGTTCGGGAACAGTCGATGCCTCACGACTTTGTTAACGCACCGACAGTGGTACAAACCGCCAGTGGCTGGTTTCTGATGGGTGATGGTCGAGGCCCAATGTTTCAGTTTGGTCTGAATGAAGAGATGACTCCTCTTGATATGCCATATCCGACACGGGAGCTGGCCGTTTCGGCGGATGGAAAATGGTTGGCCTTTACCAGTCTGGAACTGACAGGTGTCGGCATCTGGTCGCTGGAAGACCAGAAACTGATCGTAGAATTGCCAGTGGAGCAGACGAGCCAGGCCGTTCTGGAATTCGATCCTCACAACCGGTGGCTTGCGGTTTCCGGTCAGGGGCAGGTCGTGCTCTTCGATACGGAGTCCTGGAAGCCATTAAAGACCATTCGCGCCATTGATGGTTTGATGGCAGGGCGATGTGCGTTTTCTGCCGACGGAAAATTATTGGCTGTATCGCAGTTTGGTTCGGTCGCCCTGTATGGAACCGGCGACTTTGAGTTGATCGGTATCTTGAGCCCCCGCAATCGCGCCAATATCGCGGCGGCGGTAACTACCGAAAGCTGCCCGCTCCGCTTCTCCCCGGACAATCGCTTTCTCGCCGCCGGAACCCATTCCAACACGGTCATTCTGTGGGACCTGGCAGCGACAAAAGAGGAACTGGAAAAGGCTGGATTGTCGGCCTGGTAAGCCCATAATCCTGCAATTTCGAAAAAGTCCGGAATTGCCTGTCCGAATCCTCGCGGCGTTCTGAGTATCTGAAATGGACGGCGGAATTTCTCCGTTTATATTCGAACCCAATACCAGAGGTATGCAGCCATGTTACTTAAATTTGTTTTTCCCGTGGTCGTCATCGGGCTCTTTGCAGGATTGGGCTTTAACAATCCGGTCGCAGCGGACGTCATTTTTTACGAAAACTGGCTTGACGACACCATTGGTTCCGGGCCGAACTCCACTCCGGATATCGGGCTGGCAGCCAGTTACGGCGCCGGCACGTTTCTGCTGATGGACGCTGGGGGCGGCGAAAAAACGCTCCGTGCCACAGGTTCGCCTGGC
>JBGSVU010000617.1:0-3207 GCA_041752775.1 Pirellulaceae bacterium
GGCACGCGATGCCAACGGGTACGGCCAAGACCCGTTTCAGTTGAAAGCGGAACCTGGCCGTGCTTTGTATCGGATCACCGGGGCGTGTTGACCGCAGCGATTTTTCCGGAAAATGGCCGGTTGCGGCCTCCGCCGGGGCTATTTTTGTAAAGCCGGCAGCATTTCATTGATCATCGTGATTGCGGCGGGCCCAACGAGTACAACGAAGATGCCGGGAAAAATGAATATAACGAGTGGGAAGATCAGTTTGACGGCGGTTTTGGCGGCCTTTTCTTCGGCGATCTGTTTCCGCCGGGTCCGCATGGTTTCGCTCTGGGTTCGCAGTGCGGTGCCGACGCTGGTTCCGAACCGGTCGACCTGGATAATGATCGAAGCGAGAGTTTTCAGGTCATCGACGCCGTTTCGTTCGCCGAGGTCGGTCAGGACTTCGTGACGGGTGCTGCCCATCTGGAGTGCCTGGTTACAGACTTTGAATTCGTAGCCGATGATCGGGTGGGCTTTGTACAGTTCCTCGGCGACCTTGCGCATGGCCTGGTCCAGTCCCAGTCCGGCTTCGACGCAGACCACCATCAGGTCGAGGGCATCGGGCAGTCCGAGGAAGACCTTTTGCTTGCGGCCCTTGGCCATCAGCGTCAGGACCAGCTCCGGGATAAACAGGCAGATCAACCCGACCACGACGGTGTAACCGAGGGCCGCGGTGGTGAAGCCTTTCAGCAACAGGGAGATGCCGCCGGCCAGGCCAAATCCCGTAATCGCGGCGAGGGCCTTGATGGTGGAGAACGCCGCGACGGCGCTTTCGTGACGGAATCCGGCCGCGCTCAGCTTGGCCTTCATCGCATTGACTTCTTTTTCCGTTTTCGGCTTGAGCGGCTCACTCAGCTTGGGGCTGGCCGCGTCGAGCAGTTTTTTCAGTGTCGCAGTGCGGTCGCTGCTGGCGGCTTCCTTGGCCGAAGTCTGGCTTTTCAGACGGTCCAGCCGCGATTCGGTCTTGTTCTTTTTTCCGATAAAAAAGTCGGCCAGCATCCAGACGCCCACGGCACAGGCCACGAAGAGCGCGAAAGGGAGAATGGTCACGAAGTCGATATTGTTCAACATGTCTGGATTCCGTCCGGCAGTTTTTGAAAACCTGGGTTACAGCGTGTCGGCGTTGCAACGCGCGGAGATTAAACCTTGATAGTGATGATTTTTTTGATGGCGGCGGCACCGAGCAGTTGCATCACGATCCCGAAGGCCAGCATTTTCTGGCCGAGCGGATCGCGGAACAGCATCATGATGTATTCGTAGTTCAGCTTCAGCATCGCCAGGAACAGGGCTGGCGGCAGGGCCAGCAGGACGATACCGCTCAGGCGGCCTTCGCCGGTCAGGGCCTGGATCTGTCCGAAGATCGTAAAGCGTTCCCGGATCAGGGTCGCAATCTTGTCGAGAATCTCGGCGAGGTCACCCCCGGTCTGCCGCTGCAACACCACGGTGGTGGCGAAAAACTGCAAGTCGAGGTTGGGGATGCGTTCGGTCATTTCCATCAGTGACTGTTCGAGGGGCACACCAAAGTTCTGCTGTTCGAAACAGGTCATGAATTCGGGGCCGAGTGGGTCGGGAGTCTGCTGGGCGACCAGTTGCAGCCCGGCGGGCAGACTTTGACCCGCCCGCAGGGCCTGGCCGATCAGGTCGAGTGCCTGGGGCAGCTGGGCACCAAACCGGCGCAAGCGGCGTTTTTTGCAAAACAGCAACCATCCCAGCGGCAGCAGAACGCCGATGACGAACACGACTGGCGTAATCGAGCGGTAGGGGACAAAGACCGCGTAGGCCACGGCCGTTGCCGCTCCGCTGATGCCGCAAACGCTGATGAACTTGGCTGGCGTCCATGACCATCCGGCCTGATACAGAAAGGCCTTGAGGTTCAGGAAGCGGGTCACAAAGGTCTCGATCGCGTTGGGCGCGCCTTCGAGTTCACTCTTCAGCAGTGTGGACTTCTTTTCGCTGGGAGCCACGCCGCGCCCGCGATTTTTGGTCAGGGCCTCCAGACGGTCTTCCACCGCCGTGTTGTCGCTGGAGAACATCTGCGAGATCGCATACATGACTCCGGCAACGGAGACCATCACCGAGACGAGAATGACAAGTGTGATTGTGGACATGTTTGGGATTCCTGGGGCCGGAACTGGGGCCGGAACATACGGGGACAGGTCGAACGGAGGGGCGCTGGATGGGGGGCTGGGGATGTCAGGGGACTAGCACTCCATCATCACGCGCTCGCGGAAGATGCTCGATGGCAACCGGATCCCCTTGCTTTCCAGTTTGTCGATGCACTTGGGGCGAACGCCGGTGCAGATGAATCGTCCTTTGGCCCGGCCATTTTCGTCGACGCCATCCTGGACGAATTTAAAAATGTCCTGCATCACGAGGGTGTCATTTTCCATGCCGCAGATTTCGGTGATGTGCGTCACCTTGCGGACGCCACCCTGCAGGCGGTTGGCCTGAACCACCAGGCTGACCGCGCTGGCAATCTGGGTCCGCATCGCCTTGATGGGCATTTCGAATCCGGACATCATGATCATCGTTTCCAGACGGGCGATGCAGTCGCGGGGGGCGTTGGCGTGCGTGGTGGTCATCGAGCCTTCGTGACCCGTATTCATGGCCTGCAGCATGTCGAGAGCTTCGGGTCCGCGACACTCGCCGATGATGATCCGTTCCGGACGCATACGCAAACAGTTGCGAACGAGGTCGGTCGCAGTGACCTGTCCTTTGCCTTCGATATTGGCAGGACGTGTGTCCAGACGGACCACGTGTTCCTGCTGCAGTTGCAGTTCGGCGGCGTCCTCGATCGTGATGATCCGGTCGGTGTTCGGAATAAAACTGGAGAGGGTGTTGAGCAGCGTCGTTTTGCCCGATCCGGTACCACCCGAGATGATGATGTTCAGGCGGGCTTTCATGGCGCCTTCCAGCAACATCACCATTTCCGGTGTGAAGGCCTTGTAGTTCAGCAAGTCTTCCAGTTTCAGGGGGTTCGATCCGAAACGCCGAATGGACATGGCGGCACCATCCAGCGCCAGCGGCGGGATGATGGCGTTGACGCGCGAGCCGTCTTCCAGGCGGGCGTCCACCATCGGGCAGGTTTCGTCCACGCGCCGTCCGACTTTGGAGACAATCCGGTCGATGATTTGCAGCAGGTGGGCGTTGTTGCGAAACTCGACCTGGGTCCGTTCCATCCGG
>JBGSVU010000618.1:0-6049 GCA_041752775.1 Pirellulaceae bacterium
TCTGGCGAAGGCGAGTTGGGTGAGCAACTCAAACTGGGCGCGCAACCGGAGTCGTCGGTCGGCCCCCGGTTCAGGCATCTATTGTGACGCATCGCTGTTTTCGGGGTCCGGAGTTTGGTCTCTGGCCGTCTCGCCGGGGACTTTTTTCCGGTTTCGGACTGCTGTGGCCAGAATGAATTCGATCTGGCCGTTGATACTGCGGAGGTCCTGATCAGCCCACTCCCGGACCTGTTCGAACAGCCGCGGTGAAATTCGCAACGGGAAAGCCTTTTTGGATTTTTCGTCGGGCATCTTCGGTTCCGGAAAAAACCGCGACGCCTGACCAGTTTTTTTCGGCCAGGCGTTCGCGTCGGGCAAGGTTGTATGGCGTGCCGATTCCCGCTCGGCCCGCCAGGGTGCAAATGGCTCCTGCTAGTTGTGCAGTGTGCCGGTGTTGATCACCGGCTGCGTTTCCGTTTCGCTGCAGAGGACGATCAGCAGGTTGCTGACCATCGCGGCCTTGCGTTCTTCGTCGAGATCGACGAGTTTGCTTTTGGAAAGTTCTTCCAGCGCCATTTCGACCATCGAAACTGCACCGTGGACGATTTTGGTCCGTGCGGCGATGATCGCTTCGGCCTGTTGACGCCGCAACATGACCTGGGCGATTTCCGGAGCATAGGCCAAATGGATCAGCCGAGTTTCCTGAATCACGACGCCTGCCGAGGCCAGCCGGTTCTGCAGTTCTTCCTGGAGGGCGGCCGAGATCTCTTCCATGCCGCTGCGGAGTGTGATTTCGCCTTCGCCTCCATCGTCGTAGGCAAAGCGGCTGGCGAGCATCCGCACTGCGGATTCGCTCTGGACAGAAACGAATTCTTCATAGTTGTCGACATCGAATAGGGCCTCGGCCGTATCATGCACACGCCACACCACCACCGCACCGATTTCGATCGGGTTGCCGCGCAAATCGTTGACTTTCAGTTTGGGGGTGTTGAAATTCCGGGCGCGCAGTGAAATCTTTGTTTTGGCATTGAACGGGTTGGTCCAGTGAAAACCACTGTTGCGTTCGGTGCCAACGTAGTCGCCGAACAGAATCAGGGCCCGGGCTTCGTTCGGTTGCAGGGTGAAAAATCCACTCAATGAAATCACCCATGCTACAAACATCACAATCGCGGCGGCGAGGTACCAGAAGTTGGGAAAGGTCTGGTTGGCTTCGGCCGCGACTGCGGACGAAATGAACAGATAGGCCAGATAGCCCATCAGTGGCACAGCCAGCAGGACAAGTGGCAGGACCACCCAGCCCGAAATCGTGCGGATCAGTTTTTCTTTGGAAACCGTTCGTGTAGTCATATGCGTTGCTCCGAATTCCTGTTTTGAAACGGGGGTTTGAATAAATTGATATTCGTATGATATCATACAGATATCGCCATTTCTGCAAAAACAAAGTAGAAATTCCTTAAGTCCTTACCTGAAAAGGAATTGCGTCCTGGTGTCGGGTCGGGTACGCCTCGATTCACCGGCCAAAAAGAGCGTTTTTTCCTTTTTCGGAGCGTTTCAGAGCCCCCCCCAAACTGGGCAGGTAGCAGTCTTCCGCCCTGGCAGGGCCTACAATCAGGTCCGGATCGCCAAGTCACATGTCGTGCTGCGAAACCAAGTCCAACCAGAAAAAATGGAAGCCCAACCATGACGGAATTCAGTGCCGACCGCAAAAGTTCACCAGATCGTCGCAGTTTTTTGCAAACCACTTCGGCAGCGGGTGCTCTGGCGTGTTTGCCGGCATTGCATCTGCCGCGGCGGACACAGGACGAAACTCCGATTATGGGGGAAGGGGAATGGCAGTACCAGGTTTTTCACAACTGGGTCACGTTGCCGGAGAAACACACGTTTGGTGGTGCCTCGCATGGCGTTTGTATCGACAGTGAAAACTGTTTTCACATTTCCCATCATGGATCGCCCGGATCGGTATTTGTGTTCGATCCGGATGGAAAATTCGTTCGGTCGTATGGGGAGCAGTTCCAGGGTGCGGGCCACGGAATTGACATTCGCATGGAAGATGAAGGTGAGTTTGTCTATCTGTCGCCCGACGATGACCGGAGTGGATTTGCCAAACTGGACATGCGGGGAGAGCTTGTCTGGCAGAAAACTTTCGACGACATCCGTCGGGACTCGGGGCGTTACGAAGGCGAGTCCGCCAGATTTCGCGCCACCAACTGTTCTTTCTCACCTGATGGCGGCGTTTTTCTGGGGGATGGTTATGGCAGCAGTCTGATTCACCAGTACGACGCGGCGGGTAAATTTGTCCGGACGATCGGCGAGGCCGGCTCCGAACCGGGGCAGTTCCGGACGCCGCACGGCCAGTGGCTGGATGATCGCGACGGGACACCGAAGCTGGCGGTTTGTGACCGGGCCAATGCCCGGCTGCAGTTTTTTGACATGGAGGGAAAGCACCTGTCCATTCTGGACGGATTTCTGTTTCCGGCCGATATCGACATTCGCGGGGAAGTCATGCTGGTTCCGGATTTGCATTGCCGCCTGACGTTGCTGGGACCGGACAATCAAGTCCTCGTGCAACTGGGCGACAGCGAAGAATGGCGTAAAACAGTCCTGGCGGACAACGCGTTCCGGGCCAAACCCGAATTGTGGAGACCGGGGAAATTCATTCATCCGCACGATGCCTGTTTCGACAGCGACGGCAATATCATTGTGACCGAGTGGGTCGAACAGGGACGCGTCAGCCGACTGGTGAAGGTTTGACAGGCCCGCTGGATTTTTTCCCAACACGTTGCCGATGCTGAACGCGGGTCGGACGGCCGGCGCGGGAACCTCCTGCGTTCCGGATTTGTCGGTTGCGACAGGTTCAAAAAATTGCCCGGCTGCGACAGCGCAGCCGGGCGAAATCTGTTTACCTGGTCGGGCACAATCAGAGTGCAGTCAGCTCAGCGGCAATTGGGTCCAGGATATCCGTTTCGGGATTCGATGCGGAACGGATTGTGGCGCTGGTCCATCTTGTAAACACCGGTCTGGAGGACAGCAGTTCCGTTCCGGCGACTGTCAGGTCAGCGAGGTCCGCGGCTGGCGCACCGGTGGCCGGACTGATGGACCCGGTCGGATTCTTCAGAGGAGCGGTGGGGGAATTTCCCCGCAACAGGGCTGCGGCCAGTCCACCATCGGTTGAAATGGCTGCTGCCACACGACCCACGCATTCGCCACAACAGCATCCTCCGTTGTCGTCATGACCCAGTGGCATTGAGTCTTCTCCCCAGCTTTCGATCTGTTTGATGGCCGCCTCCAGCAGAACGGGGTCCGTAGTGACGCGTGTGAACAACTCTTGTCCGGCCGACCCGGAATCCATCATTCTGGCCGCTACCGGACTGTCCGGAAAGAAGCTGAAGGCTCCCGGTTCCATGGCCAGGTATCCCACCTGTTCCCGGTTATGATTGATCTCGTCATCAAACGAACGTTCTTCTTCGACAAAGAATGTGGCTTGTTCCGCGTCGATTGTTTTCAACCGGATGGAGGCCGTATCGCCTCCGAAAAAGGACTGCATGCTGGCGAGAAACACCGGCCGGCTGGCGTAATCATTGACGAACACCTGGCTGTAATCCGTGTGATCGACATCGACAGCGGTGCGGAAGATCTCGTAATTGGTGCGATTGCTGACACCCGATCCAGGCGTGATGGCAATCCATCCCACGGTTTCGGTGTCAGTGATCCTGCCGCCAGCCTGTTCGGTTTGC
Source organism: Pirellulaceae bacterium (assembly GCA_041752775.1). GTDB lineage: Bacteria > Planctomycetota > Planctomycetia > Pirellulales > Pirellulaceae > BJ22. Next base: position 3,714 of record JBGSVU010000618.1, read on the forward strand.
AGCCGGACCTGAAATCCGCTGTTGGTTACCGAACGCAAACGGGTGACCAGGGCCGCCGGATCATTCTGGGTCATCACCTGGGAAAAAACGATCGGCAAGGCAACATCGAACTGGGGCAATACGACACTGCTCCACTGGTGATTCACACTTCGGGTTCCGGCCTGAATCATGGTACCGTCTTCCAGCCTGTGGAATCCGGCTTCCATCACCAGCCAGCTGACCTGTTCGCCCGTATGTCTGCCATCCAGATAATCCCATTCGTCCAGCGCGATCTGAAAACTGTTGCTGGTCACGTTGCGGACGCGAATCGTAACCGGGTCACCCCCACGTCGGGTAGCCGGACCGGCCACCACCACCGGATTCTCGAAATCACGGCCCAGCGGAACCGTGACCCAGAATTCCCGAAGCGCTTCGATCGTTCCGGATTCGGCAATTTGAACCGCGTCGATCGTGAACTCCTGAATTTCGGCTTCGATGGTGTAGAAACCCATACTGCCATAGTCGGTATAGACCCCTGTCTTGCCGAAGCCGTCAACGGAAATGTAATAGCGTCCTTTGGCAATATCGGGAATGCTGAAACTGGCGACCACGTCATCAACGGGGTTGCTGGTGGCGACGACGTTTCCGTCAGCATCGAAAAGCGTGGCCGAAATGTCCAGGTTCGGGTTTTCGCCAAAGGGCGACAAATTTACATTGAATTTCCCTGCTCCGGCGTCGACGAAGTAATAGTCAACGTCGGACGGGTGGCCGATGATACCCCAGTCGAATGACGTAGTCGGCGACGTCAGACTCAGTGCCGCCGCAGTACCCGTCGAATCGCCCACATCATCGGTGCGAAAGGAAACCCCGTTGGCCGCGCGGGTGATCAGGGCCAGATCGTCTTCGGTATTGGTCGGATTGTCATATTCGCCCTGACTCCATTGAGAAAGGTTCTTTCCGAAAGGAGCACCCATGATTGGACCCCAGCTGGTGGGTCCCGTCCCAACTCCAGGGTGGTAGGCCGATCCGGATCCCGCAATTCCATCGTGCCGCAGCCCAAGCGTATGACCGACTTCGTGCGAAATAGTCATCGCCCCATTATTCACGCCCTTGTTAAAGGCAAAGCAGGGATTGTCATTTGAATCATTGAAACTGTCCAGAAATGCGACGCCCCCGATTCCATTTCCGAAACCGGATGTCGCCTGGGTGTGGACCACGCGAATACCCCAGGTGGTATCGTTTGGACTGCTGCGGGTCAACGCCGCCAGCCCCGGATCCGTGGTCGTGACGTTCACATCAAATGGCAGGAAGTCTTCCGCCACGTTCTGGAAAATCTTCTGGATCTCGATCAGCTCAGCCGTATTGAAGGTCGTATTGTCGCCGTCCCGGTCATACATCGGAAACACAATGTCGTGGTTCCAGGCATTGTTGACCGAATGGTGCCCGTCAAAATCGAGATAGATTGTATGCAGGGCAGTGGGGTTGCTGGAGAGGAAAAAAGTGTCTTCCGGCTGGTAGGGAGTGGCCGACACGGGATCGCCCAGGGTGAACGTTCCGTTGACCCAGGTTGGAAAAATTGCCGCGAGGACCTGCCGCAGTTCCAGCGCTTCATAAAACGATGGGGGTGCGACTGCGGCTGCCTTCCTGCGTCTTTTGTTTCCGGCCCGGCTGTTGTTTCCGCGATACGCTTTTCCCTGTTTCTGCCTCATCCCCGACCCCTCGTCAGTAAGCGTTCAAGTAACTGATTTCACCCCGCTCCATCACACTTGCCTTCCGGAATGTTCCGGCCGATTCCAGAACTCCGTCTGGCCGGGTCCCAGTCTAGACCGAGGTTTCCTGTCCAACAATCAGCCAGCGGAAAAGTACTGGAAAAAACCGGTCAGGCAGATTCTTCATCGCTCACCGGTGAGACGGTGACGATGCTGCCCTGAATCGAAACCACACGGACATTTTCGCCGGCTTCGACGAAGCTGCCGTCGCTGATTACATCCACGCTGCGACCCGCAAAGCGGACCCGGCCGCTGGGCCGCAAGGCGCTGTCGGCCCGTCCCCAGTCTCCCACCGAAACCAGCGGGTGGACCTGCTGCGGAGGTTTGTCCACTGGCGATTTGCCAGCCGCCCCACTCCGCGAATCGGGACTGGACTGGGGACCCGAACTGTAACGCGGCGCCAAAACCAGCTGGTTGAACACCGGCAGGCGGCCAAACCGCTGCGTGATCCAGGCGGCACCGATCAACACGACGCATCCGCTCGCGACCAGAACCGCGAGGGTCGTCGCCATCTGGTTCCACTGGGCTGAATTGGCAGGAATGACAAACGACTGGCCCGCCAAAACCGCGCTGCACACCACCAGTGCC
>JBGSVU010000619.1:0-4964 GCA_041752775.1 Pirellulaceae bacterium
CATCGGTGGAATGGATGCCTTTGCGCGGGGCCTGCGAATCGCCGCCGCGATTCGCGCCGACGGACGGCTGGATGAATTTCGCCGTGAGCGGTACGCCAGCTGGGACAGCGGGATGGGAGCCGAGATGGAACGCGGCCAACACGACCTGGAATCGATCGAACAATTCGTGCTGGATCGGGAGTCGCCGGTGGCCAATACGAGCGGCCGCCAGGAATTCCTCGAAAACCTGATCAATCAGTTCATCTGAACCGCCCGGTTCCCGCGAGAGTGCGGCTTCCCCGGCCACGGCCGCACGGCCTGCGCCCAAGGTACCGGAACTCCGCGGGCGGGGATCTTTCCGGCCAGACGCTGGCTTTTTCGATTCGCCTGCAGGATACTGGGCGTCCGAAAAGCGCGGTTCCGATTCGTTACACTTGGTAGGGGCCGCGATTTTTTTTTGTGTTCGCAGTGCCCGGCACCCTGCGTTTTTTATCAACGACTTTCGCTCCGCGAAAGTACGCAGGAATGCCGCTTTTGAGTAGCGCAAGGCGACACTGCTTTTCCGCTCGTTGCTTACCCGTTGATTTCCTTTACAAAAATATGGCTGCAGGAGAGTTGCAATGAATTGGTTGTGGATAAAAAAGTCGTGCGTCCGGAACTTGGAATGGGCCTGTTCGGGCCTGTTGGTACTCGTGGCTGCCGCGTTGATAACAACATCCCCGGTGCGGGCGCAGACGGATTTGCCCGAAAAAAGCCAGGCGGACTTGCAGATCGAACTGGATCTGGACAAATACCGCAACAGCCCGATGGGTGCGGCGTTTCCCTTTGAAAAACTGTTTGAGACTCCGGGGGGATCACCGCTGGAAATGGGAAATGCTGATTTCAGCAAGTTGAAATCCGTGCGGATCGCAGTCGAGTTGCCCGAAGATGTTGGATCGGTAATGGCCGCCGGAATGAACAACGGCGCCCTGCCGATGGAGTTCCGTGTCGAATTGGACATGGGAGATGCCCAGGCCACTGCTGATGCCAAAGAATATTTTGACGGCATGTCCGAGGGTTCGGACGAAGTGGGCGGAAAAGAATATTTGCGGATGCCCAACTCACCACCCAACATGGGCGTGGTTTTTCCCGGCGGAAACCTGGTGGTTTTTGGTACGGACGCTTACCTCGGACGGATCGGACAAAATGTTGTATCCGAACAGACAAGCAAGTTGTGGGCATCGCTTCCGGCGACTCCCCTGCGGATTGCTGGTGACTTGAGCGGCAGCGAGACCCTGTTTCGCGAACTGGACCAGATGATGGGCGCGATGGCGCCGCCTGAAATGCAGGACGTGCTGGCAGTGTTGCCCGGTGTCGCGTCCTTACTGGTTCAGGCGGATGCCAACAGTGCGGAATTGCTGGCGATTACGCTGAACGCGCGGACCGATGGCGACATGGAAGAAGTTGGTGGTCTGCTGGAGATGCTGAAAATGGCGATTCAGTCAGGAACCGAAGAAGAATCGGCCAATGCACCAGAAGGTGCCGAAAATGCCGTCGCCCTGATGAAGGAAATTGCTGGCGGAATCGAAATCACAAGCTCCGGCACACAGTCCAAATTGACCGTGGCCGCACCCGACAACTTTGTGCAGCGGCTGAAAACAGATGTCGAACCGATGGTGCGGAAAGCCGCCGAAAAAGCCATGCACATGAATGACTTGATGCAGGTCGTTTTGGCCATGCACAATTACGAATCGGCCTTCCGGCGATTCCCCCAGGGGCCCGACAGCAAGGGTGTCAATCTGAGTTGGCGGGTCAAAATTCTCCCTTTCCTGGAAGAACAGGTCCTGTACAACCGGATCGACATGGAGCAGGACTGGGACAGTGAGGCCAACAAATTCCTCGCCGATGCCATGCCAAAAATTTATGGTGGTGGTGGCAGGGAATCCCTGATTGCAGCCGTGACGCTCGACAAACAGCCGGCAGAATTCCGGGACCTGACCGACGGTACCTCCAATACGATCGCTTTTGTGCGCCTGAACAAGCCGATACCCTGGGCCGCCAACCGGGACCTGACGATCGACGAAGTCATTGCGATGTTCGACAGCATGGACGGCAAAGGCGAAGTCCTTGTCGCGCTGTACGACGGCAGTGTGCAGGTGCTGCCTGCCAATGTGGATCGCGACAAACTGCGCGCGATGCTGACACCTGACGGCGGCGAAGTCATCGACTGGTGACCGGCTGCGTCGTCAATTCCTTGAGGCGTTTTCGAGCGGCTGCGACGCAGGCAGCAAAGATCGGGCTTCCCTCCAGTCGCTCGACAACGCCCTCGAGTTGAAACAGCAGATGACGTTTTTCGTCTGCACCCAGTTTTGCATCGCCAGAAGAATTTTCGATCCAGTCCAGCAGGGCGCGATCGTCATACGGCAGGTCGCGCAGTGCGGCCAGTGAGTCCCGTCGCCAGCCAGCTTCTTCGACAACATACTGGTCTTCCGCCGAGTCCCGATGCTGGACCGTGATCGCATCGTAACGCCGCCATGCTTCGTTGAACAAACAGTTGGTCTCGTCCTGCCAGGCCGCGACAAAAGCCCTGACAGCCGGCGACTGCAGGGAATTGGTCCTGCCGTTTTTGGCCAGTTCGATCAGGGTGATCCGGTGCGATTCGGCCAGCAACCTGCGGGCGAGGACGGATTCGTCCGAATCCGGATCGCGGTCGATAATCTGCTCCAGGACCGCGCGGGCTGCCCGCTGGGACTCCGGCGTGTCACTGCGCATCAGTGCCGACGCCTGTTCCAGCAGCGTACCGGTCCGGGGCGGCCATAGCTGCCACACGGTAATCGCCACGACGGTCGCCATCATCAGCAACAGCACGGAAGTGCGTTTGTACCAGGCAACGGGGTCAGGCAGAACGGCTGGCACCTGCCCCCGCAGCAGGCGGAGGGCTTCCGTTTTGTCGGCGCCCGCGTTGAGCGGATTGAATGATCCGCCAATTTTTTCAACGGCTGCCTTTTGGCCCAGGCTGGCCGACTGGATTTCTTCCAGTGTCAGGCGGACAGATTCTGCACTGTGCGGGCGCCGGCGGGGGTTGGGATCGAGCAGGGTCAACACCAGCCGGTCCAGCCAGATGGGACAGTCGAGTACGGTTTGTGAAATTGGAGGCGCCACTTCCGTCCGTTTGTGATGACTGATTCGCGCGAGGTTTTCCGGAGCAAATGGCAATTTGCCCGTCAGCATTTCATACAGCACGATACCCAGCGAATACAGGTCCGACTTGGGGCTGGTTTGGCCGCCGAGGTGTTCGGGTGCGAGGTAGGCCACCAGTTCCATGTCGCGCCGGTCCTGACGCTGGGGTTTCAGTTTTCTTTTGCGGTTGATGCGGAGGTCGGTCACCTTGACCGTGCCATCGTCGCGGACCAGGATTTTGTCAGGCGTCAGTTTGTTGTGCAGCAGGCCCTTCGCGTGCAAAAAAACCAGACAACTGGCGATCTGCCGCGCGTAATCGATCGCCACATCGGCGGCGATCCGGCCCCGCCTGGCAATCATGCCGGAAAGCGATTCGCCATCGACCAATTCCGTGGCGACAAAAACCTTGTCTTCAAAAACTCCCGCCCCGTAAACGCGCGCCAGGTTGGGGTGCTTGAGTGCACGCAACGTGTCAAACTCAACGCTCAATTTTTCCAGAGCCCGGCTGCGGTCAAATTTCGGAGGCAGAGTGATGAATTTCAGCGCGACTTCACGCGACTGTTCCAGCTGGCGGGCGCGCCAGACTTTTTGCCGTCGCGCTGTGCCCAACCGTTCGAGAATCAGAAACGGTCCTATCTGTGTGTTTTCCATCATTGAAGATGTCCTGGTACAGTAGCCGTTCACGCGCCGGAGTCTGACGCGTTGTTCGGCCGGGTGACTTGTAATCAGGCCACCCATGTACCGCCGAATAACGGGTCTGACCCCCTAAAACATGGACAATGTGTTATCGACCCGTGAACGCTTGCCCTGGCACAATACGGGTTCACGCGCCGGGGTCCCAATATCGAATTCTGTCCTTCGGGCGTCATGACGTCATCCGTTGACCACAATATCAGGAACGGATCGGCAGCTTTTCGCCCGTTGCATTCTAGGCATCGGGTCGGCAATTCGGCCAGAAAGCATGCCCAAAACGGTGCCTGGACGGCAAAAACCCGAAAAAAAACACTGACCCGGAGCCAGAGAACCAACTGTCGCTTTTTGTCCCGATGCCGGGAAAATGACGGTCGGTAGGGGAATTGGGGTCAGTCGGCCCAGGCAAAGCGGGGGTTGTCGATGCCCAGTTTCAGCATCTTTTTGTACAGCGTCGTGCGATTGATACCCAACTGTTCGGCGGTGGCGGTTCGCGACCACTCGTTGTCCCGCAGCGTCTGCAGAATAATCTGACGCTCAGGTTCCTCCAGGGCTTCTTTCAGTGTCATGCGGCGATCACCGGATCCTGCCGAAGCGCCCGCCGTTCCTGCAGCATACGGTTCCGCAGTTTGGGACGCCAGGTTTTGTCCGGCCGACATGGCGGGGGGCAGGTCCATCGCGACAATCCGTGGGCCTTTACCCAGCAGCACGGCGCGTTCAATCGCGTTTTGCAACTCGCGAATATTGCCTGGCCAGCGCCAGGTTTGCATCAGGTTCATCGCCGCGTGGTCAAACCCCTCAAAGGAGCGTCCCGTTTCCGCGCAGATTTTTTTCAGAAAGCAGGCGGCCAGGGCCGGGATGTCTCCCGGACGCTGCCGCAGCGCCGGCAACTGCAGATTGAGGATATTGATGCGATAGTAAAGGTCTTCGCGGAATTTTCCTGCGGCGACGGCGGCCGTCAGGTCTTCATTGGTGGCGAGGATGACCCGCGTATTGACGCGAAACGTTTTTGTGCCACCGACCTGCTCGAATTCGAACTCCTGCAGCACCCGCAACAGTTTGACTTGCAGGGCTGGTGAAGCGGTGGCGATTTCATCCAGAAAAATCGTACCGCCGTCGGCCTGTTTGAACTTGCC
>JBGSVU010000620.1:0-5226 GCA_041752775.1 Pirellulaceae bacterium
CGGTTTCGATCGGCGCCGCGCCGCGCCCGACGCTGGTCGCGGTTCCTGGCCAGATAGTCGCTGGCCAGTGCCGCAAAAATACCTGCCATCATCGAAAACAGCCCACCGACCAGCGCCAGCATTGAACGTTTTGGCGAGACCGCTTTCATCCGGACGGTCGGTGGTGTCACGACCGACACGTTGGACAGTTCTCCGCGATCCAGTTCTTCGTTGATGCGGGCCTCTTCCAGTTTCCGGGCGTAGTTCGCATGGTTTTCCCGGGCGATCTGAATGTCCCGCCACAGTGCTTCCGTGCGCAGTTCCAGCCGGTTCAGTTCGGTAATGCGACTGAGCAAAGCCGTTTCCAGTTCGCCCAGCTGGTTGAGCTTTTCCTCCAGTCCCGCGACTTCCGCCTCGGCGGTCATCAGTTCCGACCGCTTTTCCATCCAGACCGGACTGGCGGAAACGACCCGGTGCTCGCGTTCCAGCGACTGCTTCTGGAAAATGGTGCGGGCTTCACCCAGTTGCTCACGGACTTTTTTCAGGTCGGGGTGGTCGTCGAGGAATTGCGTGGCCAGTTCCTTTTCGCGGATTTCCAGTTCGTACAGCCGCTCACGCATGGCATCGCTGGCACCAGCCTCGATTCCGGTGGTGGTTTCCGAATCGATTTTTTCCGGCAACTGTTTCAGGCTGGCCTGCAGACTGGCGACCCGCGACCGGGCCGCAGTCAGGTCGGCGCGGGTGACCAGTTTCAACTGGCTGATACTGCTTTGCTCATCCTGCAGCGACTTCTGTTTTCCGTCCAGCGTCAGCATGGCGGAGGCATCCTTGAGCGTGCGAAACTCGGCCTCCAGCGCCTGCAGGGCCTGGTCCTGTTTGGAGAACTCCTCCTGAAAGAAAGGTACCGATCCTTTCGACTTGGTCGACAGAATGTGCATGTGCTGGTAATTCTCAATCACCTGCTGGACAATTTCGCTGGCCAGTTCCGGTTTCCGGGCGCGACAAACGACGGAGAGTGTGGTCGATTTTTTGGGCGAACCGATCTTGAGACTGTTCATCAGTTCTTCCACCGCCAGTTCCTTGCGCTCGGAAACTCCTCCCGACACAGTCCCCAACTGGTTTTCGCCAGTCTGGTTTTTTCCGGTTTGGTCTTCGCCAGACTGGTTTTCGTCGCCGATTTGGCTGGTGATCGAATCCATGATCCAGTCGCTCAGCTTTTCCAGCTGGATTTCGGACCAGGCGTGCTTTTCCAGAATCCGTTCGACACCCACGGAATCGACGACCTGATCGGCCAGGCCACGGCTGTGCAGCATGTCGATGATGGAATTCATTTCTGTTTCGCGGGAATCCTGAATGGAAATCATGGATCCCATGGCAGCCGGATCGACGCCCGCGCTGCTGCGTCCCAGCCGAACAAACAGCTTGGCTTCGGATTCATATTTGCGCGGCAACAGCAGGATCACAACAATGGCCAGTGTCAGGCAGACACCGCTCACTGCCAAAACGCGCCATTTGTAAAGGAAAATCGAATAAACGATGTCAAACAGCGTTAGTGGCGGGCTGGGATTGCGAACATTCATCTGCCCGAAGACTCCGGTGCGGAAAAGATTAAAACGTAGGTGTCGTATTCGGGGATCGGGATTAAAAACAGCAGAATCATGCCGGCGCAACGTCGGCAGTTCCCCGGGAACTTGCCGGAGTGGAATTCAGGCCACGAAACGGACTTTCCAGCTTAACTGCCACAGCACTTTTCGCAACGGCATGCCATCGGCAGAAAACGGCCTGCAGCACGGCGGAGCAAAGTCTTTTTCCGGCAATTTCCCCTGAAAAACGGCCTTTCAGGACGGGCTGACCGGTTGCCAGGTCCGCAGGCTTTGGCGAATGTCGTGTTCCGGGCCAAAGCAGCCGCTGGATGCCCAATTGCCCCAATGCGGGTTCGGAATGTCCCCCTGGCACTGTTCGGCTTTCAACCTCCGAATCTCAGTCGCACCATGCCAGTCAGCTTCCCCAGGCCTTCACGCCAGGTCGCCTTGGACCGCCCCAGCGTCCGGTCCCGAAAATGGATCGGCACTTCGATCATGGGCGTTCCCTGCCGATGCAACCGGAACAGCAGTTCTTCGAGATAGGCATATCCCGGGGCGCGAATCGACTCCAGCCCCAGTCTCCGCAACTCGTTCACCGGATAAATCCGCATCGCTCCCGAACAGTCATGGACCGGCAATCTCAAAACCCCCCGCGCCATCCCGTTCACCAGGCGGCTGATCCAGCGTCGCCTTGCCGGCCACCCGCTGATCCTGCCACCCGCAACATAACGCGATCCGATCGCAACAGGCTCGACCCCGGTTTTGCTCCCATACCCGGCCATCGCCCGAAGCAAATCCGGCATCGCAGCCGGATCGTGGCTGAAGTCCGCGTCCAGTGTTGCGATCCAGCGATATTCCCGCGCCAGTCCCCACCGCATCCCCTCCATCGTCGCCGAACCCAGCCCGAATTTCCCGGCGCGATGAATACAGGAAAAATCGGCTTGATCCGCCGCCCGGTCGCCCGCCCACCGCCCCGTCCCATCCGGAGAGCCGTCATCCACGACCAGCACATGGCAACCCGGCAAATGCCTGGCCAGTGCTTCACTCAGCGTCGGCAGATTCCCGATTTCATTGAAAGTGCAGACAATCACCAGCAGGCCCCGGGCATCCGTGGTCGCCCCGCCATCGGTTTCCAGAGCGGCTGGTGTATGATTGCCGGAACTGTCCTGTGTATTCATGGATTAAAGATTTTTCCGGTACAGGCGGCGACATGCCAGTCTGCCAAATGGTTCCTCGCCCTGATGGTCGGGGATGACGTTTGTATTGAGGCGATCGGCGGATGAGTATTTATCGCCAGATTGACATCCAGATCCGTTTAATGACTCGACGGACAATGACTCGACGGACAAAGATGTCCATCGTACAGGTGGTAACTGTCCAGCAGCCGTTCGCCCAAAACACTTTCGCTCCAGATCAATGACTTTCCCGAAATGACTGATTTTCTGAAACGACTGGTCTTGTCGCTCAGCGGCCTCTGGCTGGCACTGGTTCTGATCATGATGGCTCTGGAAACCAGGCTGGTCTACCCCGCTCGCGACCCGCTGTTGCATTCGTGGCAACCCGCCAGTCTGGACTATGAGGAATTCAGTTGCCGGTCGGCGGATGGCACTGGAGTGCATGGCTGGGTCCTGCCCGCACCGCCGAATCCGACTGGCGGGTCTCCCGCCATCGTTCTGTTTCACGGCAACGCTGAAGATGTTGCCGAAGTCGCACCGTCGATTGGCGATGAACTGCGACACCGTTTCGGTGCCACCGTTTTGGTGTTTGACTATCGCGGCTACGGTCGCACCGCCGGCATCCCGAACGAACAGCGCGTGATCGCCGATTCGGTGGCTGCGGTCAGGGCTTTTGCCGATTCACTCGCGACGACGCCCGACCAGCTCGTGTTTTATGGCCGCAGCCTTGGTGGCGGAATTGCAGTTCAGGTCGCTGCAGAGACCGGTGCCGGGATGTTGATGCTGGACCGGACTTTCAATTCGTTGCCCGCCGTTGGTGGCAGGGCCTATCCCTGGATTCCGGCCGGCTGGATCATGCGGAACCGTTTTGATTCGCAGCGCCACATCGCTTCCCTTACGATTCCGCTGTTCCAGTCCCACTTTCAGGAAGACGAATTGATTCCGTATGAAATGGCCGGGCAGCTGTTCGCGGCGTCTCCTGCTTTGCAGAAGGAGTTTTTGGGAATGCCCGGTGGCGGGCACCTGGGACCCCTGCCCGAAAGCTGGTGGCCCGTGGCAGAAAAGTTTTTCCGCCAACACGCTCCGCCTGTGGCGCAGAGATTCACCAGACCCCGGATTGTGAACGACTCATCCCCTCTTGCCGGCAACTGAATGCGACAGAAAATCACCAGCTCCAGCAACCCGCGTATCCGCGCCGCAGCCGCGCTCCAGTCCACCCGCGCGCGGAAACAGCAACAGCGCATCGTCGTGTTCGGAATCCGCGAAGTCCAGCGTGCGGTTGCGGCCGGGTTGCGGATCGATGAGCTGTTTGTCTGCAGCGAAATCCTCGAGCCGGAATTGCTCGATCAGATCGAAGCTGCAGTCAAGGCAACCTCTCCTGCAGCCGAAATTCTCGATCTGGATGCGGAACTGTTTCGCAAAGTTGCCTATGGAGACCGCTTCGATGGCGTGGTCGCCGTTGCACCCCGCCCCGCAACCGGACTGGCCGGTCTGCATCCGGCGGGCGACTGCCTGGTGCTGGTGATGGAAGCGATCGAAAAGCCGGGAAACGTCGGAGCCGTCCTTCGCAGCGCCGACGGCGCGGGCGCCCAGGCGGTGATCGCCGCCAACCCGGCCACGGATTTTTTTCATCCCAACAGTATCCGCGCCTCTGTTTCGACTGTGTTTTCGATGCCGATTGCGGCCGCTCCTTCCCCTGCGGTCGCGTCCTGGCTGGTGGAAAACAGGTTTCAGATCGTGTTGGCCTCGCCGGACAGTGACCAGACTTTTTTCAATGTCGATTTGAGGGGCCGGGTGGCCATCGTGCTGGGAAACGAAGCCAAGGGGCTGGACCCGATGTGGCATTCCCTGCCGGGAGTCGCAACAGCCGGCCTGCCCATGCAGGGCACCGCCGACAGCCTGAATATCAGCGCCGCGGCCACGGCGATACTTTATCTCGCGGCTGGCCAACGTGCCGGCAACTCCGGGTAATGAAACCGTAGCGATGAAAAGAGCATTTGAGAAAAAACTTGCGCCCCCGGCCTTCAGTCGCGTCGGCGGGCAATTCAAACACTGAAGTGGCAAGGCGTTTCACGATTATGGGAAAAAGGCTGGGCAAAAAGGCTCTGCTGGGCGAAATTGCCATCGAACGCGAAACGCTGGACGGAATCCTTGCGGCCCTGAAACCCTGCCAGATGACGGCGGCAGGCGTGACTGCGGCCGGGTGGTCGGTCAAGGACATTCTCGGGCACCTTGTCGGATGGCAGGCGCTGAATCTGGACTGGCATGAGCGCGAGTGTCGGGGTGAAGTACCGGAAGTTCCCGCGCGAGGTTTTGGCTGGAAAGACGTTCGCCAACTGAACCAGCAGATTTTCCGCAAGCACCATCGCCGTCCGCTTCAGGCTGTATTGAGTGACTACAGGTCATTTCACCAGCAGATGCTGGAGTTGGTGGAGCGTGTTCCGGAGAAGCAGTTGACGGCTATCGGCCATTTCTCCTGGACAGGAAAA
>JBGSVU010000621.1:0-1950 GCA_041752775.1 Pirellulaceae bacterium
TTTCTGTCTATTTCGGGTTTTCAATACAACTACCTTTTCCATCGTTATCCGTTTCTGATTGATACGAATGAGCCGCCCACCGAAAGCACACCCAATCAAAACTCATACGACCTTCTGGCGTCCAACATCGGACTGAAACAGGGTCCTGCCTATATCACCGGCACTGGCGCTTATGATCGAATCAGCATTGAGTCGCATGGGAGCGTCTTTGCGCGCGTGACGGTTCAGCCCTTCTCGGACGAAAATTTCACAACTTCGGCAGGCCATCCCTACTCCTATATTGTTGATGTAACGGGTGGCGTGGAAATCCATGCTGGCAGAGCGAGCGATCGGGTTTCCCTACGCACCAACGGACTGCCCAACAATACATTCTTCAAAGTGGATGGTGGGGAAGGAAACGATACCGTTCATGTGCAAACCCCCAATGATTGGAACGAGCTTGCGACTCTTGACAATTCACGGCTTGTCCTTGGTGCTCAAGCCACTATCGAATTTAATGATCTGGGCGAAACCGGGCACCTTCAGGTGGTTGGTACTGAAAGCTCGAAAATTCGGGTTACGCAAACGAGCCCGTCCCTATCGGTGGAAGTGCAGGATTTCGGTGTTGTCAAACTCAAAGGTGATCGCGGGGACTTCCCCAAGGCCGTTTTGATTTCGAACCAGCCCGGGGCCTTAAGCGCTATTACCGTCAATCTGTCCAGTGAAACGGCAACGCAGGACGTTCTCGTGAGCAGTCGCGGTGTCTCGGTTTATGGCTCGGACAGCTACGACGATCTCGTGTCGTGGGCTTTTGACCACAATGACCGGATTGGCAGTATCAAGTACGTGGGTGGCTCAGGCAGAAATTATGTCTCGGTTTACCCGATCGCCGCACGGGTAAGGGTCATCGGCGGTGCATTTGACCGGGTTGCCTGGGTCGATGAAGTGAGCCCTGCCGGGCAATCCTATCGCTTCATTTCAACCGGCGAAAATGAAGAACGACTGGAAACTTCCAGTGGTGGGGCGGTTACAGTTCGTGGTGTGGGCAATTTTTCCCTCTTCGCACCATTTGTTGGATCACATTTCGTCCAGGTCGAGGAATTGCCAGCGAACATGACACTTGAAATCATGGCCAGAAGCCACGACGTTGTGCAACTGGGAAGGCAGTCACGGGTCAATCGGCTGTTGGGAACGATCAGTGTTTCCGGGTCCGACAATGTGCAAGTGGTTGTCGATGATTCCAACGGCGCAACAGCCAGGCAAATCGCCATCGGCCCGGTCGCCGGAACCAGCGCCGGCGAATACACAACCGGCCTGGTGGGTAACGGCCTTTACACCTTCCTGGATTCAACCTCATCGTTGACGATCAAAGGCGGAAAAAAGCACGACTGGTTTTCGATCAACAAGATCGACGCGATGGAAACCATTTCCCTGGACGGCGGGACGGGAAATTACAACGATTTGGATTTTTCGTCTATTTCCAGCAACGTCTACGTGAACCTGAACACCGGAGAAGCGACGGGCATTCGCGGCGGGATCACCCATTTCCAGTACATCACCGGTGGTTCCGGTAATGACATCCTGGTTGGCAATGGTGGAAACTTTTTGCAGGGGAACGGCGGCCGGGATATCCTGATCGCTGGCAGCAGTGCCAGCATTCTGGTTGGCGGACCAGGCCAGGATCTGCTGATCGGTGGCACAACAGACTACGACATGTCCAGAACCGCGCTCGATGAAATCATGGCGGAATGGTCGCGCACGGACATCAATTACGCAACGCGCGTCGCCAATCTGGTCAACGGCACAGGCGTTCCCCGACTCAACGCTTCGACCGTGCATCGAAATGGAAGCGGGAATCAAATCCATGGTGCGGAAGGACAAGACCTGTTTTTCGCCGAATTGGCGTCTGAGATCTTTGATCTGGATTACAGTTCTGAGACTTTTATTGCATTGTGATTAGTGTCCGACGGG
>JBGSVU010000622.1:0-2963 GCA_041752775.1 Pirellulaceae bacterium
AGTTGCAGCCCTTCGGCCCGCAGCGCGGGCGCGTGGTCCGCGATGTAGCGGTCGAGCGATTCAGCGGACGCGAACAGGTACCGCGCCTCGAAGGTCGGCGTCCCGGATTCCTCAATTCTGACCAGCATCGCGCGGTCGGCGCCTGCCTGACGTACGTCAGCGAGGTGTTTGTCGGTCATCCACGCGATCCATTTTTCGATCAGAGCTTCGGAATTTGTTCCCTGAAAGGCAATGGTCACCGTGTAGCTGTACATCCTTTCCCTCCAACAGAAAATGCGCTGTGTGAAACAGAAAATGCGTTGTGTGAAACAGAAAATCCGGCAATGAGAAACGTTCGATCATCCGGGAGGGCTCCCCTCGTGGACGAAGTGACGAGTCCCACCCGCTGAGGAAAAAGACTTTCCACGAAACATGCTATTGAATTGTCGATTCGGGGCGGGGCTCCCGCCAGCAACTGGCGTTGGCGGCCAGTCGCGCAGCTACGGCGATGGCTGCGGTTTCGATTCGAAGAATGGTGGGTCCCAGATGAATCGCTTTCCATCCCGCCGCCGAGAACAGTTCTGTTTCGTCGTCGGAAAAACCACCTTCGGGTCCAATCGCCACGATCACTTCGCGTGCACTGGAGTCGGGCAGCCCTCCTTCCGGTGCTCCGGGATGAGCGAACAGTCGCTGGCCATGCGAAAAATCCCCGGCAGGTTTTCCGGTCATCCCGCCCACAGTCCGGGACTGGCCAATTCGCATCAACGTATTTCGTCCGCACTGTTGTGATGCGGCAATGACGATTTTTTTCAGCCGTTCGGCGGCCGATTCCGACGGTTGGGCTACACCGCGACGCGTTTCGAGCGGGATCAGTTGCGAAACGCCGAGTTCGGTCAGTTTTTCCACGAGGATTTTTTGCCGGTCGCCTTTAGGCAGGCTGACGGCGAGGGAAATGGACCGTTCCAGTTCCCGGGAAACCGCCGCGGGTGTTTCGGCCTGCAGTTGAACGGAATGGCGTTCTTTCTTTGTAACGGTAGCCAGACATTCGTGGCCCTGGCCGTCGAAAAGGCAAACGGCCTGTCCCGCATCGATTCGCAACACGTGCATCAAATGATGAGCCTGGTCGCCATCCAGCCGCAGGGGGCCCGGCGCAAGCGGATGACCGGCAAAAAAACGGGGCAGTCGCGACGATGCTGACATTGCGTTGGGGATGGAATGGGGTGACAATAAGAACGCTGGCGAGGGGTTCGCCGGACCGTTTTCGGCTGTTTTCAGGATCCTCTTGTTCTGGCCCGCAAGTCGCCGGACATTTGCACGAAATTATGACGCTTCTCAGGTACGACCACAGCGAAGACGGTGAGATTACTGTCGAGCTGCATGATAACCGGATTGCCGCGCTGTTGGCATGGTTGTGGCCAGGTGCGGGGCATTTTTACCAGCGGCGGTTTGCCAAGGGCTTTCTGTTCATGGTCTGCATCCTCGGCACTTTTTTTGTCGGCTTGAGGATTGGCAGCGGACGGGTGGTCTATGCCAGTCTGGAATCGGGAGATTTCCGCTGGCAGTATTTCTGCCAGGCAGCGGTGGGATTGCCGGCGATGCCGGCGCTGATTCAGGCCGCTGCGGTCAAAAACGATGGCGACCCGTTCTGGGTGCTGTGCGAGCGTTATCCGGCTAAATACCGACTGGGCAACGAACTGGTTGAGTTCAGCAGAATTGACAATCCCGCGCAGGAAAAAGTCCGGGGAGCGCTCAAGGACGGGTTCATGGCACCGCCAGCCGGACCGGTTCTGCCGGAAAACAACGACGTGCTGGGAATGTGGCACGCGGAAACCGGCAACTGGTTCGAGATCGGAACGTTTTACACGGTCATTGCGGGGCTGTTGAACCTGTTGGCGATCTACGACGCCTTTGCGGGACCTGTGATATTTGCCAAAGTCCAGAACCGGCTGGACGACTGAATTCCGTTTTTCATGTTCGGGTAAAAGCCCAGTTGAACCCCAGACTTGTCACGCCATGAACCTGTTGCCTCTCATTGCCCAGATACAGCTCATTGCCGAGATACAGACCGTGCCGCGGATGTATTACATCCTGCCCCTGATTGTGGCAGTCAGCTTTGTCTACGGCGCCACGCGGCATGAGCGACTGGGGCCGATTCTCGGTCACTCGCTGCGCACGGCAATCTGGGTCACGACGTTCCTCGGAATCATTCTCGCGCTGATTTGGCTGGGCGGATACTGGAATTAATAGACGATGCCGTCGTTGTTCTCGACTTCGGTGAAATAAATGTTGTTGGCCAGTCCCGGATCGGTTCCGTCATCGTCTCCGAAATACCACATTCCCGATTCCGCTCCGGTAAAGAAAAACGATCGGTCGTTGGGAACCGGAACAAACAGCATCAGGCGGTCATCGTCGCCGGTTGGATCGATCAGGCTGCCGATGATGATGTAATCATGAGTGAGTGAGGGTGTGACGCGGAACTGGTTGGACTGCATTGTGCCGACAACGCTGACGCGTTCCAGGCCGGTGTGGAAAATGC
The DNA here is from genome assembly GCA_041752775.1 of Pirellulaceae bacterium. Classification (GTDB taxonomy): domain Bacteria; phylum Planctomycetota; class Planctomycetia; order Pirellulales; family Pirellulaceae; genus BJ22. The sequence goes on from JBGSVU010000622.1 coordinate 2,516, forward strand.
CGGCAAAAGTCCGCTGGGACGTGGCACCCGGTGCTGGCACGTCAAAAATCCAGTTCTCCCGCAGCCGGTAGCGGAATTCGCCGACGGCATCGGCATCGTCGGCCCGAATGTAGTCATTTCCCACACCGCCCGAAACATTGACCTGGCCGCGAATCAGATCGAGATTTCGCTGGCTGCCGCCGTTCGCGCTGCCGATCACAAAGATATCGTCACCCTTGTTGCCAAACAGCGACCGCCGCGCGGTGTTGGCCGAGATGCAAAAGCGGTCCACGACTTCATCGTCACTGCCGTAGAGGGTGACTTTCTGCACCGCTTCCGTGAACAACAGCGGGCGGGGCGTCATGCCGGTCATACGGTATGCCCCTGGACCGCGGGCGGCATCCTGTCCGTAGTTGACCAGCAGGCCGGCCGGATTGTCTGATTCGGAAACCACCATTTCGCTGACATT
>JBGSVU010000623.1:0-9228 GCA_041752775.1 Pirellulaceae bacterium
GGTCGCCGAAAACGTTGTCGACCCGCCCGACTGGTGGCCAGTACTTGACGCGGTAGTCAAAATCCGGATCGGGACATACGGCTTCCCGACGCGAATAAACCCGCCCGTCGACATCTTCCAGAATCGAATCGATTGTGTGGGGAGCGTTTCGCAGCGGGTTGTTTTCCGCCGGCCAGATTCCATCGCGGACTTTTTCGTACTCCGCGTAAATCAGATTCATTGCCCGGCAAAAACGGTCCAGCTCGTACAGCGACTCACTCTCTGTCGGCTCGATCATCAAGGTTCCCGCCACAGGAAACGACATCGTCGGAGCGTGGAAACCGAAATCGACCAGCCGTTTGGCAATGTCATCGACGGTCACATGCCCGTTGGCATTCATGGGCCGGGTATCGACGATGCACTCGTGGGCGATCAGGCCTCTTTTGCCAGAGTACAGGATCGGGTAATTGTCCCGCAGCCGGTGTGCGACGTAGTTCGCACTGAGAATGGCCACCTGGGTTGCACGGCGCAGGCCGCGCGGTCCCATCATCCGGATGTACATCCAGGAAATCGGCAAAATGCCAGCGCTGCCAAACGGCGCCGAACTGACCATCGGTCCTCGCCGCGAACCGTTGATCCCGTCTTTGGGGAGGAATTCGGCCAGATGAGCCCTGACGGCAACCGGTCCGACACCGGGGCCGCCTCCGCCATGGGGAATACAAAAAGTCTTATGGAGGTTCAGGTGGGAAACGTCACCGCCGAATTTCCCCGGTCTGGCCACTCCCACCAGCGCGTTCAAATTGGCACCGTCGATATAGACCTGGCCGCCTGCAGCGTGAACTTTTTCGCAAACAGCAGTAATGCCGTCTTCAAAAACACCGTGCGTTGACGGGTACGTAATCATGATCGCCGCAATCCGTCCGGCATGGGCAGCAATGCAGGAGTCGAGATCGGCCATATCCACATTGCCGGAATCATCGCACTTGACGACCACGACCTGCATGTTGGCCATTTGCGCGCTAGCCGGGTTGGTGCCGTGGGCGCTGCCCGGTATCAGGCAAACGGTGCGATCCGATTCGCCGCGCGCCTGATGGTACTGCCGAATTGCCAGCAGGCCCGCGTATTCGCCCTGCGAACCGGCGTTGGGCTGCAGCGAAATCGCGTCGTAACCCGTTGCCAGGCACAGCATCTGTTCCAGATCAGCGATCATCTCGCGGTAACCCTGCCACTGGTCGGCGGGAGCAAACGGGTGAATCGCATTGAATTCGGGCCATGTTACGGGAGTCAGTTCACTCGCAGCGTTCAGTTTCATCGTGCACGATCCCAGCGGGATCATGGCCCGGTCCAGGGCGATGTCCATTTCAGACAGCCGGCGCAGGTACCGCATCATTTCCGTTTCACTGCGATACTGATGAAACACCGGCTGGGTCAGAATCGAATCGGATCGCATGACCGCCGGATGAAGCACCGGATCGCAGTCCGGATCCACGGAACTGCCACCAAAAATCCTGACCAGCGCCGTAAGGTCTGTTTCGGTCGTGGTTTCATCCAGCGCGATGGAAACGTGCGAATCGTCGTAACGGCGCAGGTTATATCCGGCCGCAACCGCTGACTGCATCAGAGCATCGACGCGGGAGTCCACCCGAACGGTCACGGTGTCAAAATAAAGTTCGCCGACGCATTCGAATTTCAAACCGGCCAATGCACGGCGCAGCCGGACGGCATGGCGATGCACCCGGTGGGCGATTTCCCGCAGGCCTTCCGGTCCATGATAGCAGGCGTAAAGAGTGGCCATGATCGCAAGCAGGGCCTGGGCCGTACAAATGTTCGAGGTGGCTTTTTCACGCCGGATATGCTGTTCGCGGGTCTGCAGGGCCAGCCGGAACGCTGGTTTCCCATGCCGGTCGACGGACTGTCCCACCAGTCGGCCTGGCATCGTCCGCTTGAAGGCGTCCTTGGTGGCGAGAAACGCCGCGTGAGGCCCCCCCAGTCCAAACGGCACGCCGAACCGCTGGCTGTTGCCAACGACCACGTCAGCTCCCAGCTCGCCAGGTGACCTGAGCAGCGTCAATGCCAACAGGTCGCTGGCCATCACCACCATCACCCCGTGCTGATGGGCTTCATCGATCAACGAACCGAACTCGCCAACCACACCGTTGGTGCCGGGATACTGGACGATGATTCCGAAACAGTCGCTCCAGTCCGCAACCGGAAGATTCTCGTCGAACAACACAACGTCGATACCCAGCGGATTGGCCCGCGTGCGAATGATTTCAATCGTCTGCGGGTGGCAGTTGGTGGAAACCAGAAAGCGGTGAGCGGCGGACTTGGTGGCCCGCTGGCACAATGTCATCGCCTCGGCTGCAGCGGTGCCTTCGTCCAGCAGCGACGCACCGGCGATATCCATTCCGGTCAGTTCGCAAATCATGGTCTGGAAATAAAACAGTACCTCCAGGCGCCCCTGAGAAATTTCGGGCTGGTAGGGGGTATAAGCCGTGTACCATGCGGGATTCTCCAGAACATTCCGCTGAATGACTTTGGGCGTGTGCGTGCCGTAATAGCCCTGGCCGATGAAGCTGCGGAGGACCCGGTTTTTGTCCGCGAATTTTTTCAGTTCTTCGAGGGCCTGCTCTTCGCCCACACCGGATTCCATGTCCATCAGTTCGTGGTCAGCAATCGCCGGTGGAACGACGGCGGCCATCAATTCATCCAGCGAGGAAAACCCCAAGGCGCCGAGCATCTGGATGATTTCTTCGTCGCGGGGGCCGATATGGCGGGCAACAAATGGAGAATAACCGGTAGTTGGGGACGACATGCAGGACGCCTTGAGAGTGAATGAAGAGGGAAATGGAAAAAAGGGGTGGCCACGAACCGTTGCCGGCCGGTCGTGTCAATCTGGCAGCGCAACACCGAGTTGGGCTTTGAGAAAGTACGGCCGCCGTTTCGTGCCCCTCTGTCCTTTTTACCTGAGAGATCTCGGGCCGGACTGGTCATCGCGGCCTTTTCCCCTTCGGTGGATCGGCGCGGAAATCAGGTCCGCGCGGGATCGCTCTCCAGAGCTGGTGTATGCTTTTCCACGGTTCCGTTTGCCTGAGCGGTTCCGGGCAGGTTTGCGCCTTCGGCGTTCGGCGACAGACGACGCTGATGTGCGCCTGGTCCAGTCGCAGAATCTCTCCCGCAGAAAATCACCAGCCCCTGATTGTACCGGAAAAAGCGGCCAGAAACAGTCGTGAAAAACAGGCGTTGGAAAATTCGCACTTTCCCGCACGTTGGCTCGTGCCCGGCGTTTCCGCGACCCGTGTGCCTGTAGCGGAGCGGCGCGAGCCGCCCGGTACGGTTTGGGCGGACTTGGGGATGACCACTTTGGGGCGACAGGTGATTAAGAAACGGTGAAATCGGGCTCCCGCCGGTTTCCCATTCAGGCCAGCAAGGCGATAATCGCAACGAACGGACCGACACCCGAAAAACTCCCGACTTGGAACTGGTGGACAATGCGAAGAACAATGGCGGCATGGTTATCGGTATGTGCGGTCAGCAGCTGCGCCCTGGCGATGTTCACGGCTTTTTCTGCCAGCGCTGGCGCACTGCAATCGGCCTCGACTGATTTGGACCACGTCGCGGCCCTGCAGCAAAATGCGATCGACGCCGAAAAAGCCGACTGGGGATGCTGGGGAACCAACCCCTCCAAATACGCCGGATGGAACTACCATTCCAACCGGTTGATCCCCTGTTACGTCTTTGGCGGTTCACTCGATCCCTGGCAGGACGAACGGAGTGTTTACCGTGACGGCGGGCAACTGAAAAAAATTTACGGCCAATTGCCGGAAGAAACAGTCAATCCGGCCGCGAACTATTTTGACCAGACCGATCTGTTCCACTTGCAAAACGAAGCGGTCAAGTCGGGCAAAAAGTACATCGTGCTGATGGTCTTTGACGGCATGGACTGGCAAACAACCCAGGCGGCGGCCACGGTAAAATCCGGAGCCGTGCGATACACCGGGGGTGCCGGAACCGGACTGGCTTTTCAGGATTACGCTGGCGTGGCCAGGGACTTCGGGTACTTCGTATGCAGTTCCTGCAACACAAAATCCGATGTCGACGTCGATCATCAGCGGTTGCTCAAATTGGGTGACGAATTTGCGGGCGGATACAACGCCGAACTGGGTGGAGCCACCCCCTGGGCCCAACCCGCCAGCGAAGACTACCTGATCGGCAAGTACCGCGGGTTGCCGCATCATGTGACAGATTCGGCTTCTTCCGCAACCAGCATGACGTCCGGCATCAAAACCTATAACGCGGCGATCAACGTCAACCTCGAGGGCGAACAGGTCGTCCCGATTGCACAGCGTCTCCAGCAGCAGGGCTTCAGAATCGGCGTTGTCAGCAGCGTTGCGATCTCACACGCCACTCCCGGGGCGGCTTATGCCAACAACGTCGAACGGTATGATTACCAGGACATCGGACGCGACCTGGTCGGCAGGCCATCCTCCAGCCATCCCGATCCTTTGCCAGGCGCCGATGTTGTACTGGGTGCGGGATGGGGCGAGTCCAAAGATGACGACCGGAAGAACCAGGGCCAGAACTACGAACCCGGGAATCCTTATCTCGCTGACTCCGATCTTGCCGCGATCGATCTGAAAAACGGGGGGCGTTACGTTACGGCTCTGCGGACTGCGGGAGAGCCGGGCAGCGACGTCCTGCAAAAGGCCACGCAACTGGCCATCGCGGGAGATCATCGTCTGTTCGGCTTCTTCGGCGTCAGCGAGGGCCACCTGCCCTATCAAACGGCGGACGGACGATTCGATCCGGTTGCGGGACGCGGCAAAAAAGCAGAAAAGTACTCGGCGGCCGATGTCGCCGAGAACCCGCTGCTGGCTGATCTGACTCGCAGCGCGCTGGATGTCCTGTGGCACCAGGGACGCGAGTCGGGATTCTGGCTGATGGTCGAAGCAGGCGATGTGGACTGGGCCAACCATGACAACAATATCGACAACTCGATCGGGGCCGTGTTCAGCGGCGAGGCCGCATTCAGCGAGATCACGAAATGGGCAGAAAAAAACAACTGCTGGGATGACACACTGGTGATTGTCGCCGCCGATCATGGCCATTTGTTGTTGCTGCCGCATCCGGAAGCACTTGTCCGCGCCCCGGATCCCCGGCAACCAGCGGTCGAGGATCATTCCGGCGAAGGCTCGGGGAAATTTTCCTCGAACTCCGGACAGACTTCCGGAATTTCGTCAGGACGCTGAATCGCCACCAGCAACCCGTGTACCGGTTTCCCCTGCTCATGCCGCAACACGGCGCGCCGGATGACACCGCCGGGAACATTGTTTTCACCGAGGACCGGAATCACACAGGCCATACTGTGCAGGAAACTGCCAGCCGGTGTGACCAGGCAGTCCTCCATCTCGAACGATCCGGCATGGACTGTGAACATCAGCCAGCCGCCGGGACGCAGCGCCCAGAGCGACAGCCAGACCAGTCGCATCAGGTCGCCAAAATTACTGAAGGAGTCGGCGCCGACGATCAAATCCATTTGGCCGCGATGCTGTTCGATCCATTCCATCAGGTCGGCCTGGACCAGCTGGTCGTAGCCTTTCCTTTCCCCGGCGCGACGCAGCATCTCCGCAGAGAGATCGACACCGACCAACCGGCTGGACCATCCCCGCAACAGGCTGCCCAACATTCCCGTTCCGCATCCGGCATCCAGCACCTGCAGGTTCGCAGCGGGAGGTCCAGCGTTTTCCAGCAGCAGCTCCTGAAAAACTTCGGCCGTTCGCGACCGCTGGTAACCCGCAATCATGTCATACCATTCGGCGCGTTGGTCAAACAGCGCGGCCACGCATTCGGCCGGCATCCTGTCGGGTGCCCGTTTTTCCGTGATCGCTGCCAACATAAAAGTTGCGACCGGATGATCTGCCGATGCCGCCAACCAGTCCCGGTAAAACTGCTCTGCACGGTCGGCCAGTTGGGTTTCCAGCAGGCAACGTCCCAACAATTCCAGGGCGGCATCCAGCCTGCGATCTACCAGCGGCAGTTGCTGGAGCGACTGGATGGCTGCCTCCGTCCGACCGGCCAGATGCTGGGCCAGGCCCAAATGAAAAAAGCCGGCGTTCGAAGCGGACCCGGCGGCGCATTCAGTTTCCAGCCGAATGAGGGCCTGGTCAATCGAACCAGACCGAAGCAGTTGCTGGCCTGTTTCGGCCATTTTTTCCGGCCTGTTTTGTCGCGAATCAGGTTTGGAGGCGTTTGTCATGATTCATCCCGTAATTCATCTGCCCGGCTGGCGCCAGAAAAAGAACCGAAAAGGGAAATTCTGGTTGCATTTATCGCACAAATTTAACCCCAAAATACTTGCAGCAACTCTCTGCGACCGCGACAATGGGCCGGGGAGAGAGGTGGACAGCGGCCCGGAATCAAACGAATGTTTTTCTGCGGCCGACCGGACAAAAAAGCTGCCGGCTTTGGATTTGGTTCAAAAAGCTGGACAGCCAGCCTGCAATTGCAGAAGGAACATATCAGCAAGTATTGCTGCATCGTCGTGCACTGGCAAGTTGCCAGGCGGACCGTTCATTTCTATCTCAGTGGAGAAGTGCAAAGCATGAATCGGGAAGGAAACGCAGGCGATGAGTTTGCCGGCAATCGTGAAGTGCATGGCCGTTTTCATGATGAAAACGGCAACGATTCCGGTCACAACGATGGCAGCAACCAGGAATTGCTGGAACGCGTCCTGCAGGAAACGATTAACGCGGACAATTTGCTCTCCCTGAAACTCATCTCCGATGTCGCCGCGCATTCGGAATACGGGGATTCAACCAGCATCGCAGCGGTCATGGAAGTTGTCCAGGCGATTGTTGACCGCAGGTTCGGCCCCAACCGGATTGGCCGCGGGCTGGTTCGGCGCGTCGCCCATTCACTCAGCGAATCACCGGAAGCCTGCATTCGGCTGGAAAGAATCTGGCAGGAGGCACGTCATGGCCAGTCTTGAAATCTCCGATGAACAGCGTGCCTGGATTTCGCAGTGCCAGGGGATGGTGCGGTCGATCGCCATGCGAATCATCAGCCGACTGCCCAAAAATGTCAATTTTGACGACCTCGTTTCGTACGGCCAAATCGGCCTGATGCAGGCGGCGCATTCCTTCGATCCATCGCAAAAGGTCGCTTTCCAGACATTTGCCTACTACCGGATTCGCGGCGCGATTTACGACGGGCTGGGAAAAATGTCCTGGACCAGCCGGGCCATCCGGCAACGGATTCGCGCCGAACAACTGAGCGCCCTCATGCTGGAACAACAGGTCCAGATGGACCAGAATGAACTCGAACGGCAGGCTTCACTGGCCGCTGACGCGGGCTGGTTTGTTCAGTCGACCGAACATTTGGCAATGGTGCATCTGTTGGCCGATGGGCCCGATGCCAACGTCAATATGGTCGAACAGTTTGTCGATGACGAAACCAGCCCGGATGAACGGGTCAGCCAGAATGAACTTTGCCAGATGCTGATGCAGTTGCTGTCGGAACTGCCCGAAGCCGAACGGCAACTGATCCACCTGACTTATTTCGATGGCATGACCATCACCGAAGCATCGGCACAGCTGGGTCGCAGCAAATCGTGGGGCAGCCGGGCTCATTCCCGTATCCTGGAGCGCCTTGGCCGTGCGCTCTCCGACGAAAAAACTGCCTGGCAGGATTAGCCCGGACCGGTGCGGGATGGCTGTTCCGGAATTCTGGCATGAAATTTCCCGGCGCTGAAAATCGGCCTGGGAAAATCAACCTGGCGAAACTTGCGGACTGGTGAAAGTTTGCGGTGCGAGGATTTTTCGGTCGTGCGATTTCCGACGGTCTGGGGCTGAATCCGTCGGATTTTTTTTTGAATTTGGATCAGGGAATGGGCCGTCTGTCGGCAACCTGCGTATAAACTTCCCCTGCATGACCGGGTTGCCCGGTTGCTGCCCGGGGGACAGAGGCCGGCCGGAACCGGCGCTGCACCTTTTTGTCCCTCGATTTTTTCCTGTCGTTTTTAAAGAATCGCCAAACCTGAAATGAATGACCTGGACCTGATTTTGCAAAACGCACGGCTGCGGGATGAACTGGAGCCCTTTCACGACGAGTCACTGGAAGCCGTGAATGTCAACGGCATGTCGACGGCGGACGAAAACCGCTACCTCTCGTCATTGTTGGCATGGGAACGGGCTCCGGTCCTGCCGGTCAGCCAGTGGTTTTCGCCAGAACTGACATTACCTCCGCACCAGGAACTGGACGATGTGGAGTTGGCGCAGCGTCTGTCGGAAACGATGGATTTGCTGGCCAGCCAGAACGTGATCCTCGAATCGACAGGGCACCTGTCGAACCGGCAGTTGTACTGCATCATTCAGCGCGACATCCTGCCATCGCAGGAAAAACGACTGCCGCAGGGAGACTCGCAGCTGGTCTGGCAGTGCCTCGACCAGGAACGGGACGAAGAAGCCTGGTTGAGGTACTACGCAAGTTCCGCAGAGCGTGAGCGCTGGTGGCTGGAGACCGGACTGCGACTGCCGCCGAGGGAGGAATTGCCTTTTCGCCGCGGCCCACGAACGGTGGAGTGAGTTTCCCCAAAAAGGGAATGCAGCAGCACCACGCACCTAACACCGAATCCAGTCGCAATCGATCGGGCGGGGAAGAACCGGTGCAGCCTGTCACTCCCCAAAAGAATCCCGCTGCAACACCGGCAGCCCCAAAAAAATTGGCCGCACAAAAAAATTGGCCGCACAGTGCAGCGAAATGACCCCTACGGGACTCGAACCCGTGTTACCGCCGTGAAAGGGCGGTGTCCTAGACCGCTAGACGAAGGGGCCGCGGTTGCCATTCAAATCAGAATCGGCTGATTTTGAAGAGTGACAGATTAACCGCCAGGTTCACCCGTCGTCAATACGGGCTTGGCCTTTTGACGCCAGATTGCGACTTTCCGGCACGTGGGGCGACCTCACGCGTCTTTGCGGCCGGACCCCGGCCAGTTTCGCGAGTCGCAACCAGGCAGCCAATCCTGGCCAGCGACAGAAAGGCCAATCGATATTCCGGGCCTCGCAATTCACCGCAGCCGAAAGCGCTGAAGGCCTGCCCGCAGCGTGAACGATCCGCGACCGGCGCAGAAAAAAACCGGTGCTGAATATCTTCAGTACCGGTTTTTCAGGCAAGTTCAATTGCGGATTCAGGCAAGTACAGTCGTTTTTTGAACCAGGATCGCCGTCGCCATCATTCCGCCTTTTGGCGATG
>JBGSVU010000624.1:0-4177 GCA_041752775.1 Pirellulaceae bacterium
TGGTCAGCGCGTCGGCGGTTGGTTTCTATGGCGACCGGGGCGAAACTGTGCTGGATGAATCGGCAGGGCGGGGTGAAGGATTTCTGGCAGAGGTCTGCGAAGCCTGGGAAGACGCCGCCAGTGAACTGGCCGGAGATGGCGTGCGCGTCGTTCACATTCGGGTTGGACTGGTGTTGGGCTCCGGAGGAGGGGCTCTGGAGAAAATGTTGCCGCTGTTTCGCTGGTGCCTCGGAGGGAATTTGGGGAACGGTCAGCAATGGATGCCCTGGATTCATGTCCGCGACCTGGTCCGGTTAATGTTATGGGCCGCAGACAACCCGAATGTCACGGGCCCGGTCAACGCGGCAGCTCCGCATCCAGTTCGAAACGCGGATTTCACACGTGAATTGGCGGCTGCCGTCCGGCGTCCGGCGATTCTGCCGGTCCCCCGGTTTGCGTTGCGGATGGCGCTGGGCGAGTTTGCGGGCAGTTTGCTGGCATCGCAGAAAATGATTCCCCAACGTGCCACGGAGCAGGGTTTCGAATTCGGCTATCCGCACCTGAAGGTGGCGTTGCAGGAGATTGCCGGCCGTGGATGATTTCAATGCACAAAGTTGTTATGGAACACGATGAAACGGCACGAATGGGCCGGGCTGGATATCGGCGGCGCCAATCTGAAAGTCTTTTGGCGCGGTGAAGCCCGGTCGGTACCGTTCCAGCTGTGGCGTCATCCGGAGCGACTGGCTGAGGCCCTGCGCGATCTGGACCGACAATTGTCGCTGGGCCACCGAATCGCGGTCACCATGACAGGCGAACTGTGTGACTGTTTCGAAAGTCGCGCGGCCGGAGTCCGCAGCATTGTCCAGAGTGTCGAAGACGCCTTTGCCGATCGCATCCTCCGTTTCTATCAGACGACGGGCGAACTGGTTGCGGCGGAACAAGCTGTTGCAACGTGGATGCTGACCGCGGCTTCCAACTGGCATGCCTCAGCCACAATCGTCGGCCTGGAAATGGAACGGCGAAACACCCGGCCCTGGAGCGGGATGCTGATCGACATCGGTTCGACCACGACCGATTTGATTCCGGTGGTCGAGAGCAAAGTTGCGGCATTCGGTAAAACGGATTTCGAGCGTCTGTTCCATCGCGAACTCGTCTACACAGGAATCGAACGCAGCCCAGTCAGCATGGTGGCGCAGAGTATTCATTGGCAGGGACGCGCGATTCCGCTGGCCCAGGAATGGTTCGCGTCGATGCAGGACGTCTGGATGGTTCTGGGACGTATCGCTGAACGCCCGGGCGACTCCTCCACCGCAGACGGTCGTCCGGCCGACCGGGAGCATTCTCGCCGAAGACTGGCAAGAATGTTGTGCACTGACATCCGTGAGCTGGGCGAAGAGTTCCCCGGCGAAATCGCACGGCAGGTTGCGCGACAGCAATTTGAATCGGTCGCCAGTGCCTTGCTCGAACGCGTCGGGACAACCGGGGAAGCATCGAATTCGTGTGTGGTTACCGGAGTCGGCGAGTGGCTGGCGACGGAAATTGTCCAGGAGTTTTTTCCGGGCGCAGAAATTTTCAGACTGTCGGAATGGCTGTCGCCATCTGCAAGTGCCGGAGCCGCAGCCTGGGCAGTGGCAAAGGTAGCCGAGGTCCGTTGCTGAACCAGCCTCCGGTTGACGCGGGGGCCGCAGAGGCGTTCCCGGTCAATGATGTCGGGAATACCCCACCAGGTCCTGGCTGGACAGCGCCACTTCTGCACAGGAAATGCAATCAGCTGGAGCAATTATTGGCCGCAAGGCGGTAGTAGTCTTTCAACATCAAGAATTAGCGCACTCACGTGAACCGTTTGGGCACCAGCCCCGGTTCGTACCGAAAAACCATGGCTAATGTCTTGTCCAGATTAAATCTTCGGGTTGTATTGAACGTACGATGGACGTCCTCGTCCATCGAATTTCGCAGTTATCGACGGTCGAGGACGTCCATCGTACCCTGATTCTTGTGTTTGACAGGGCTCAGTGCTCGGAAAAAGCAGTCGGTCCCTCGCCCTATGGCGACAGGCAGGCGATCAGGGGAAACCGTCGTTCTTGAGGGAAGGAAATGTGAGTTCGGTCTGCTCTGTCCCCTTCGGGCTGGAAGCGGGATCCTTTTCGGGAGCCGGATCGACAAGCGGAATGACGGGGTCAGGAGCGATGTTGATGGTTTCCGGACTGCCGTCGCCCCCTGGCGTGATGGGGGGAATCGTGGCATCGTCGATTTTTGGTGGACCGGAGTTCGGGTTCAGGATGCTGGGCGTAATGTCTTCCATACCGTCATCGATACCGTCATCGTCGGGAACGCCGGAACCGGGCTGAATGGGAGGCAGATTGCCGTGGTTCGATTCCGTGGAATCGACTGGTGGTTGCGGGCCGCTGGCCGAATCATGACCGGTGCCCAACACGCGCCGTTGCGTGACCTTGCCATCGGTATCCCACCACAACCACATGCCCTGGGGCTGGTCCCCGACATAGCTGCCTTCGTTCGATTTCATTCCCGACTCGTGCCACCAGGTCCAGAGTCCTGTTTTCTTTCCGCGATCGAACTGGCCGGCAAGTTTCTTTTGTCCGTTGGCGTGCCACCAGGTGAATTCGCCATGCTGCTGGTTGGCGATGTACTGGCCCTGCATCAGGGGCTGGCCATTTTCATACCACAGGGCAACGGGGCCGTGTTGTACTTTTTCACCCAAGGACACGTAAGCAGCCGGTGAGGCTTCCCACCAGTTGTCCAGGCCTTCCATTTTCAGTTTGGCGTCGGCGAACCACGCCATAGAGCGACGCTGGCCCGGGCGGTACTCTTCGGTCTCGCGGATCAGCTTTCTGCCACGGATATATTCGTCGCGACGGGCGACTTCGCCACGTTCGTCCCATTCCATCCAGTAACCGTCGATCAGGTTGCGGTCGAAACGGATTTCCCGCATCTTTTGTCCGTTGGGCCACCACCAGGTCGCGGTGCCCTGACGTCGCCCCAGCTCGTAGGGGATTTCCATGATTTTGTTCTGGCGTGAATCATGTATCTGCCAGATTCCATCCATGCGACCAGCGTTGAAATTGACCGTGGACAAGAATGGCCCATCGTATTTTTCAAAGGGCTGCATCGAAAAGACGCCTTCTTTTGAGGCCGGGTGCCAGCGCCGCCAGGGGCCTTCCATCATGCCGAACTGAAAAGTCCCGTCTGCGAGGGTTTGTTTCTGGGGGCTGAACAGTTTCCAGGTCCCGTGGCTGAAGTAATTGCCATCGCGGTCCTGTGTGACCTGCCGTTCCACCTGGACGGTTCCGTCATCGTAGTGCTGGCGTATCGTTTCGACCTTGCCAGAGGTCTCAAAGGTCCGTTTTTGCCCCGCAGGGATTTCCTCGGCGACGGTGCCGGATTCGGGCTCATCGTCCAGCTCATCCAGTGCCCGCAGCATGTCCCGATCGAGTTCCGGCCACTCGGACGTCGCCGGACGCATTCCGGCGGCAGCGCCTTCCTGGGGTGAACTGCGAAAAAAAGGATTGGGGACGTCGCGAATTCCTGCTGACCCCGTGCCCTGGCTGGACCATTGCTGGTTCACGCCAGGCTGGGTGTATCGCGTGGAGCGGGAGTCTCCATAGGCTGCGTTCGAACTGGCAGGAGTTAAAACGTCACCCAGCCGACCAGGTGAAAACTCCCCGCTGGCGGAAGACGGTTGCTGGGCGCCGGAACGAGGATAGATGCTGGACTGGAACGGAAGCCTGCTGCCGTTGGCAGGAGAAGCAGGAGCATCCGCAGCCGGGGTCGTTTGCCCCGAGTAGTCCACCGGTGGATGGAGCGACAAGTCTTGACCGCGCAGCGTGACCGGCGAAATCCGGATTGTCACCATCACGGTTGCAATCAACAGAATCGAACCTGAAATTCGGGATGCTTTCCGTGGCCTCATGAAAACTGCCGGTCGAACACTCAAAAAACGGGGTGGCCGGGGATTGTCGTCCTGACAATACGTTCGCTCCCTCATCGGGTTTCATCGTCAATTGCTGCCATACAGTGCAGGATGCCGTTTTGATCAGGCATCGTTGCATTAACTGGAGCGACTGGAACAGGCGCAACCGTTTTCATCGTTACGTTGCTGAAGGACGGCACAAATTCCGTTTACTGCCTGATGGGCCGCTAGTATTCCGTCACAGGTCAATTTTCGGGTAGTGGACGAGGC
>JBGSVU010000625.1:0-8217 GCA_041752775.1 Pirellulaceae bacterium
CTGAAAACCGCAAAACCGGTAGACTTCGCGTGAGGCTGGTGGCTGCTGTGCCAGCTGCACCGGCCCGGCCGGATCTGAAAATTTTCTCGCGGATGGTGGAATGCCCAGACGTTTTTACTCGCGCCGAATTCCATTTTTTCAGAATGTGGCGATGCTGATTCTGTGCATCGTTTTTTTTCTGCTGCCGTTTGCGCTGCGCGGAGCCCGCTTTGCGGTTCGCGACATCAAAAACAACGTGACCGACTGGTTGCCGGACGATTTTGCGGAAACGATTGATCTGGGCGGGTTCCGGAAATTTTTTGTGGGCGACCAGTTTGTGGTGATCAGTGGCCCATGGTGTCGCGAGGGCGACGGCAACTACGCCAACCTGAAAAGAAAACTGTTCGAAGAATCGCTGGAATACGAACAGCAGTTGCGAGAACAGGACCAGATCGAAGTCATTCGGGCTCATCGCGTCGGGGACGAATACGGATTGCTGGCAACCGGCGACTACCATGAAACATGGGGCCTGCATCGCGAGCGCTGGTTACAGGGACGCGACGACAAGTGGTTCTATATCAACCGCAAGGGTGAACTGTACGAGTGGCAGGGCCAGAGCAATGTGATCGAGGGCATCAACCGTTATCTGGAACGGATGGCCCATGGACGCAATGTCGCCAAGGGCCGGTACATCGACCGTTTCGGCCCCCAGCCCGACGAAGCCAACGGTTTCGAAAACCCCTTTTACCAGAATCCGGAACTGATCTGCGCGCGGCCCTTCAAGTCGGTGACGACCGGACCGGAAATTGTCGAAAAAATGGCAGGTCCCGGTGGAACCCTGCGAATTGGAAATTACTCGGAAACCGACGCAGCCGCGTTCGAAGCGCGAATCGAAGCCAACAAACGTCTGACCGGTGCTCTCTTTGGCCCCACTCCGTCCCCCAAGTTTTCCTGGAGTTATGATTCCCTGCTGGACAACGTGCAGGACGCCTATCTGCTGGAACAGCTGAAATCGGGCGAGATCTTTCGCCGGAAGTTTGACGCGTTTGTCAAATACTCCGCCGAATCGGAATTCGGCGGTGACGTTACCGCCCTGGACCGGGCCCCCCAGGCCAAACAGCTGGAACTCTGGTTCCGGTTGTGGGAAGCCCTCGAGTTGCCTGCCCCCTCCCGGCAAACATGCCTGGTCGTGACGATCAGCGATGCTTTCCTAGGAGAGCTGGACCGGATTGTGGGGCGTCCTATGATGGGTCGTCCCCGCGGCAGGATTCTGGAACTGGCGACCGGTGAATGCGGACTGGCCATGGCCAACGTGCACATGGGAGGGCCCCCCAGCGACAACGTGGCCATCGACGAAGAGGGCACCAGCACACTCCTGCGACTGGCATCGCTGTCGTGCCTGATCGGGATCATCCTGTCCTATTACAGTTTTCGCAGCGTCCGCGTGACGATCATGCTGTTTTTTGTCGGCGGAGTTTCGGCCATCAGTTCGCTGGCCTACGTCTGGTTCGGCGGCAACACCCTCGACGCCATTCTGATGACGATGCCGTCGCTGATTTATGTGCTGGCGATTTCGGCATCCGTCCACCTCGTGAATTACTATCGCGATGCCTGTCATGAGTTTGGGCCTGCCCGCGCAGTTGAAATTGCGGTTTCACGCGGCTGGTTTCCCTGTGCGCTGGCGGCGTTTACCACAGCGATCGGACTGGCTTCGCTCTGCACCAGTAATCTTACCCCGATTTTCAAGTTCGGTCTGTATTCGGCAATAGCCACCATCGCAACGCTGTTCTTTCTGTATTCGTATTTGCCGGCGGCGCTCTACACCTGGCCGCCCGGATATCACAAGCAGCGGCCAGGGACGGTCATCGAACAGAGTTCTTTTTTCCGGCTGGCGGACCGCTTCTGGGAATGGATGTGCGGGGCTGTGGTCCGGAACAGCATGGCGATTGTCGTGATTGCAGTCTTGCTGATCGGAGTCTTTGGTTACGGTGTGACGCGCGTTCGAACGACAGTGCAGCTGCTGAAACTGTTTGACAAGGATGCCAAGGTCCTGCAGGACTATCGCTGGATGGAAGAGAACCTGGGCACGCTGGTCCCCATGGAAATCGTGATCAATGTGGACCAGAAGTTTCAGGCGGAAGTAGTCCAGGAACGTGATGCGGCAGCCCGGGAATCCCTCGCCAGCGACTCGGCAGAACAGGACCCCGATTTGCCCCCACCGGTCGTCACAGAGATTCAGCGTTCGCGGCAGCAGGTCCTCGCCTACACGCTGCTGGAACGCATGGAAATCGGTTACCGCGTCAGGCAACAGCTGGAACACTACTTTGGTCCCGAAGGCCGCGATATCGTTGGGGCCGGCATGTCGCCCGATGTCTTCGTTCCGTTGCAGACCATCGATACCCAGGTCAGCACGGGTTCCGCTGCGGACTATCGCAGGATTTTCAATGACGGGCTGCTGTCCAAAAAATCCATGATGCGGCAGGAGGATTATTACGCGATCGATTCCGGGACACCACCGAATTCTCCCACAGAAAACGGAAGTTTGCCTGACGATGCGGCTGCCGAACCTCCGACCGGGCTGGAGATGTGGCGGATCAGCCTGCGTCTGGCGGCCCTGAACGATGTCGACTACGGCCGCTTCGTCAACGATTTGAAACTGGTCGTCGAACCGATCCTGCGGGCCTACCAGGATCGAACAGCGATTATGGAAACCGTCATCGATGACCAGTTCGTCCAGTCCAACGAGCGGAATGGACAGATCCTGTTGCTGGGTCGGGAGCCAACGGCCGACGAGATCCGTCCCGTTCCAGCCGGTGCCCCTGATGATTCACTGGCCGACGTCATCGACCAGGGTTTTCTGTATCGCGACACGCTGCAGGATCTGCTGGAGAATCGCGGGTTCGTACGTTCGGCCAAACCCAAACCGGGAACCTTTCGCTGGCTGGACCCTGCCCGGTTCGGCGACGACGTTGCATTTCCTGCCCCGGAAGTCTGGGCCGACGCCCTGAAAAAGTTTGACTGTGTGGTGATGGTCGAAGACCACCCGCTGTTTGACGAATCGGTCATTCGCGAGCATGCCAAAACAGTGGTGGACTGTCGCCAGCATTTTTTTGACCCTTCCGGAGCCGGGGGGCCTTTTCAGTTTTCGGAAACGGCGATGAATCGCGAAAAGGCTGGCGAAGATATCGCAGTTTCGGCGACTTATACCGGAATTGTCCCCATCGTCTACAAGGCCCAGCGGGCACTCCTGCACAGCCTGATCGAAAGCATCCTGCTGTCCTTTGCCATGATCTCGGTGGTGATGATGCTGTTGTTGCGCAACTGGCGCGAGCGGATGCGGGTCCAGAATTTGTTGAGTTTTCGCGCCGGGTTGCTGTCGATGATTCCCAACGTGTTTCCGATCGTACTGGTATTTGGTGCGATGGGATTTCTGGGTATCTCCGTCGATATCGGTTCGATGATGACGGCCAGTGTGGCAATGGGGATTGCCGTGGACGACACGATCCATTTCCTGACCTGGTACCGGCAGGGACTGGGCGAAGGCATGAACCGGATGGACGCGCTGAGAAAAGCCTACAGTCACTGCGCATCGGCGATGACGCAGACAACGATGATCGCGGGTTTTGGGCTGTCGGTTTTCGCGCTCAGCACGTTTGCTCCCACCCAGCGGTTCGGTGTGCTGATGCTGGTGTTGCTGGCGACTGCACTGGTTGGTGACCTGGTAATCCTGCCCGCGCTGTTGGCCAGTCCGTTCGGAAAACTTTTTGGCCAGCCCTCCACTCCCAAAAACAGTGTCACCGGAGAATTGGCAGCTGGAGACATCCCAGTCACCATTCCGTTGCAACGTCCCAGTTCCGGTGAAAGCAGCAGGAACCCCGGGACCGAAGGCCGTTCGAGGGGCAGCGGTTTGTAGCGGCACCCCGGCGGCGGCCACTACTTTCTCTGCGCCGGGTGCTCTCCAGAATGGCCGAGGCAATCGGTGCAGCGTTTTTTCAATGCCATGGCGCCAGAGTCTGCATCAGCGTCAGAAAGATGCCGGAATCGTCCCCGTCGCGGATCCCGCCCCGCGCCACAGTGCAAAAACTTTCGTGAAAGTGACATCTGCGCCAACTGTTCCGGTTGTGCGATCACCGGGATTCGGATTGGTCCGACAGGAACACCGGTCGTGGCACGGGCCCCCCGGAATCGCCGAAAACTGACGAGGGACTTCGATGCCGGGCGAACCGGACGATGGTCCGTAGTTGTTTCTGCGACTTGCTTCAACGGATCGATTCATGGGTCAGAAAAAACCGCGCAGCCGGCTGCAACAGCTGATGAGTCGCGAAGCGGCTCCTGCGGTTGCCCAGGCCGACGCCTGGTTTGATTCGTGGCAAGGTTACCTCCGCAGCGAGTGCCACCTGTCGGACAACACCGTCCAAGCCTATGCCCGCGACATTTCCCGGTTTGGTGACTGGCTGGGCAGCCGCAACGTCCGGGCGTTAACCATAGCCCAGCTGTCTGATTTCGTGGTATCGCTGAAACAGCTCAAGCTCGCTCCCGCATCGGTCGCGCGCCACATTGTGGCCCTGAAAATGTTTTTCAAATACCTGCAACTCGAAGGCGTGTTGCTGGACAACAAAGCCGAACTGCTCGGCAGCCAGAAGCTGTGGCAACGTATCCCCGAAGTCCTTTCGCCCCGCGCCATCGACCGCCTGTTGACCGCGCCTTCCCGGCTGGATCCGCTCTGCATTCGTGACCGGGCGCTGCTGGAAATGATGTACGCCACGGGTTGCAGGGCAAGCGAAGTTTCCGACTTGCGGCTGGCTGATTTGCACCTGAAAGAACGTTTTTGCAAATGTCAGGGAAAGGGAAACAAACAGCGGATGGCCCATCTGGGCGATTCAGCCCTGGAAACGATCGGTCGCTATTTGCAGGAACTTCGCCCCCATCTGGCAGCGCTGGCCGGTGATGACCCACCCTGGCTGTTCCTGTCGCGCAGCGGAAAACATCTGCGCCGGGAAGCCATTTGGGAGCTGGTAAAAAAGTATGCCCTGATGGCCGACATTTCACCCACGATTTCCCCGCACACGCTGCGTCACAGTTTCGCAACGCATCTGCTGGCGGGTGGAGCCGACCTCAGACAAGTCCAGGAAATGCTGGGCCACGCCAGCATTTCGACCACACAGATTTATACGCACGTCGACCAGTCCCGCCTGAAAAAAGTCCACCAGCAATTCCACCCCCGCGCCTGACCCATACGATTCTCAATGCTGCACTCCGCCCGGAAAGATCCCGCTTCACGCCCGCAAAAAAATCCAAAGCTCCAGAAAACGCCCTGGCCTGACACCTCGTCTGATCCCCACTCATCACCGGCACTTCTCACCCAACGGCGAGCAGGGAACGAAACAGTGGGTCAGGCCCTCAATATTCGCCAGTGTCACGCCGCGCGGGACTGGTGCGGTGTTGCCAGACCGGCTTCTTCCACCGGTTTTCGGGCAAAGATCCGGAACCCTTTCCGTATTCCAAGGCAACGCTTCAGTCCCTGCTGGGCCTGATATCCCAACTCAAACGCCATCATCCCCGGCCCCGCACCCTGCCACCGGCCCAGAACCGGATTGCGCAACACATCCATTCCCACCCGCAATACAAACTCGCGCAACGTCCCGGCAGTGAACGCGTAAGTGTGCTCAGGTTTCCAGAATCGGCGATAACGTTTGCCCAGCAGGCGGACTTTCCAGACCGCCGCATCCGGTGTCTCCATGACCAGCACGCCACCGGGTCGCAACACCCGATTCCACTCGCGCAGAGTCTCCGTCGCGTTTTCGACGTGTTCAATCACATGCCAGGCCGTGACCGCGTCGAACGAATGGTCCGCAAAGGGCAAACGCAAACCGCCGTAGTGATGGCAATCCAGTCCGCGTTCCTGGCAAAAACCGGTCGTGTCCCGGCTCACATCCACACCCGTCGCTTTCCAGCCCCGTTTCCCGGCAGCTTCCAGCGTCACGCCCAGGCTGGCGCCGACATCCAGCAAATGCAACTGCCGATCCCGCGGCAACAACGATTCGATCCGGTGCAGACGAACCGCAGCCGTTCGCAACTTGCGTGAACGGTAGCGGTCGTAAAACAGGTGATAGTCCATGTCGTAGGCATCGCTGTCCACCAGAATCCCATACTGGTACAGATGACACCCGCGACAAAACCACATTTGGGTCAGGTCTTTCACTTCAAACGGCTCCAGTGTCGCCGCACAGAGCTGGCAGTTTCTGCATTCCATGAAATTCCTGCCTGGTAAACTTATCCTGTGGAAAATTGACCGTCCCGGTCTCTTTTGAATATCGAATCCACGACCAATCGGTCAATATCAAACGCGATCGGTCCGTGCCGTCGGCCCCACCAATTCAGCAGAAATCGCCGGCGCACCGACTGCAATTCCTGCTTTAACGTCCCAAACCGGGTCCCGCAGGTCGTTCCGGCCTGGGGTTGACCAGCATCACCGAGCGGGTGGAATCACCGGTTTCAAAATGAACCGGACGGAACAGCCCCCCGGATCCGTTCCAGTCATAAACGGCAATCGTCAAATTCACCTCGCTGCCTGGATGGACAAAACGGGAAATATCCAGTCCCTTCCGCAACTCGAATGCCGTCTCGCGCCGCTCCAGATCGCCGAGGCTGCCGATTTTTTCACCTTCGACGTACACCTCGCAAAAGTCATCCGCTCCATCAAAAACCAGCCACCCCTGTTCCACCGGCCAGTCCTCAGGGATTTTCAATCCGACACGGTACCAGGCCCATCCATCCAGCGCCGGATACCCCTGCGATTCCCAATGCCTTCCAATCTTTATCGGTTCCCACTTCGCGTCATCGCTATCGCCCCGGGCCGGATCAAACCAACGCCCGGCGTGACCTTCGCTGTTCGTATCCGGTCGAAAATCCCATGTCAGGTTTTCCAGGGGAACCGTGCGCCGCAACAGATTGGACCGAAGTGTTTCTCCGACTGCTTTTCCATTCGGATTCTCGCCGAAATCCGCGCTGTCGGTTTTGAAAAGTTCTGCCACCAGCTGAAAAAACAGCCACTCGCCAGCCGCATTCTGGTCTCCGAAATGATTCAACGCACTGACCATTAACACGCCACCGCGCTGACCCACCGGCAACGAAAACACCAGCCCATGCGTCCGGCATTCGCGCATGTCATGATTGTCCCACAACAATAACAGTGGCCGCGTCCAGCCAACCCAGGCATCCATCTGCGGTACCACCTCGCCCGCCAAATCAAAGTGCTGCAAATCAACCAGCATTTCCCTCCAGTCCGATTCGCCGGCCGCCAGACCGGCTTCGCGAAAGACGGCGACACTGCCGCGCAGGAACCAGTGCGGCTGCATCGCAAATCCACCTGGCAAGTCCTTCGAGGGACTCCCCCCAGGACGCCCGTTAAGCATCAGGACTTTGCCCCCCGCATCCAGAAAATTCATCACCTCCGCCGTCAGACTTGCCGTGACCAGCAGCCCCGCTTTCCCGCCAACCCCGGACCATTCAGGAATTTCGAGCGCCCAGTCGTCCTGGAAAAGAGCCCGGAACTCGCTGGTCGCCGCGACGCCAGGCATTCCTTCATTCCGTCCAGGAAAAACCCACAACGGCCAGGCATTGCGGATCTCGGGCACGGCTCCATCTCCCCCAGCTGTCACCCGTAACTCTACTCGACCGGGTGCGGCAACAGTCGGCAGCGGCAAACGAAACGATCGCGTCAGTTCGCCGCCTTTTTCCCGCTGACCAGTCGGGAAACCAGGCAGTTCTCCCGCTGCAATCCGCTGACCATCGCTTCCATGAAGACTCCACGAAATCGTTTGCGGCAGTTCTGAGAGAGAATCGGCACCGGCCAGAATCACTTCCATTTCAGCAGCACTTCCCGCCCGAAACCCGCGCCGGTCGCCCACGGTTCGCATCAGGAACATCGCGTCGCCCTGAAAACTCCATTCCTCTGGCGACTGTTTCGGCCGGTTGGCGAAATCGATCAGTCCCATCGCCGCTTTGGGAAAATCACGAATAACGCTGACCACATATCCGCCGTCCGGAATTTCGCGGCGAAAGACTTCAATCTGGAATTTCCGCATCAACATCGAATACCGCAACGAATCCGCATACAGCGATTCGGCATCCAGTTGCAGCCCCATCGTCGCTGCCCGCAACTGCATCGCGTCCAGCCACTGGCCACAGGCCTCGAACGACCAGGGCTGGTGAGCCTCCTGAATGGGTGCCGTCCCT
>JBGSVU010000626.1:0-4179 GCA_041752775.1 Pirellulaceae bacterium
AGCTGCAAACAGCCATCAGCCATATCCGCGATAACAGTGACATTGCCGAAGTCCTCCTGAGCGGTGGCGATCCGTTAATGTTGCGCGACGACCGGATCGCGTGGGTCCTCGGCCAGCTGGCAGAAATCCCCCATGTTCAGCGCGTCCGCATCCATACCCGGATGCCAGTCGCAATCCCACAACGGGTCACGGACTCCCTGGTACGGACGCTTGGTGAAACACCGGTTAGCGTCGTGATGGTGATTCACTCCAATCACGCCAATGAACTCGATGAACATGTTCGCCAGGCCTTGAGGCGCTTGCAGAGGGATGCGGGAGTATTGCTGCTGAACCAGTCCGTATTGCTGCGGAAAGTCAATGATTCAGTCGCTGCCCTCAGCGCCCTCAGCCATCGACTGGTCGAGTGCGGTGTCCTGCCGTATTACCTGCACCAGCTGGATGCCGTCGCTGGCGCCGCTCATTTTTTTGTGCCGCCGGCAGAAGGACTGGAGCTGGTTCGGCAGCTTCAGGAAACACTTTCCGGGTATCTCGTGCCGCGGTTCGTTCAGGAGTTGCCTGGCGAAAAATCAAAAGTCGCCGTATCGGGCTGACATGGTTCCGGATCACCCAGAGTTCAGGCGGGAAACCCGGACGACAGGTCTCCGGGGAACGCTTCGGCAATCGCAGCCATGTTCAGCGTTCCGTAGAGATGTGGGAACAGCTGCCCCCCGCGCGACGTTTCCCAGCGCAATTCGCTTTCCAAATCGCCCGTTCGGACCGCGAGGATCACAAGACCAGTTTGACCGGAATAGTGCTTTTGCATCGTTCCGTGAACCTGGTGTCGCGCCGAAAGATGAATGAATCCGTCCCGCTCGTCATCGGGCGATCCGGAAAACGTGCCGCTTTCCTGGAAAAGTCGCCACTGCTCACCGGTCAGAATTTTGAAAACGATGGATTCGTCAAATTCGCGATGATCGCCGGGGTTTTCCATCGGGGGCAGGGCTTCGAAAGGGGGTGTCGGGATGGAATTTCGGCGAGGGTTCAGCGAAGCAGTAGAGGATGCGGCTTTTTACCACAGGGCATGCGAGGAGGGGACTGCATGGGTTGGCGACTGGGGGGTAGCTGCCAGTTGTCGCTTCGCCGGATAAATCCGGCGAAAGCGGGAGGATCATCATCAGGTGATTTGCTAAATCGGGGCGGTCTCAGCCCTGCTGCCGGCGAGCGTTCCGCCGATCCAGGCCATCGGAAAATAGGCGAGGATCAGGTCGGCGGCGATGAACCAGTTCGGTCCGCCGCAGTTGAGCACCATTGCGATCCCGCCCAGAAGAAAAAATGCCCCAATCAGCATCGCCAGTTTCATCCGGTGACTGGCTGCGACTTTGGCCGCGATGAAGGCGCCGACCAGCGTTCCCAGGGCATGGGCAACCCACGGAAATAAAAAGTGCATCGGCGTAAACGTTTTCATGGCCTCACGGACGGCTTCCATTGTGGAAACGTCAGTCCCCTCGGGAAGG
This sequence comes from Pirellulaceae bacterium, assembly GCA_041752775.1. Lineage (GTDB taxonomy): Bacteria > Planctomycetota > Planctomycetia > Pirellulales > Pirellulaceae > BJ22. The sequence goes on from JBGSVU010000626.1 coordinate 1,494, forward strand.
GGGACCACCGTCATACCCACGGTGATCAATCCAATGTTGACGACCGATCCGGTAACCAGACCTATAACCACGGCCAAAATGTTCCTGGCGACAGGATTCATGAAAAATTCCTTTCAGTTGCAGCTATCTATTGATTCGGAATCGACCTGCACAGATAATCGCAGCCTGTCCCCGTTTTTCAGTCTACCTGTCCCCCTTTTGAAAGAATACCCCATGAAAATTCGTCATCTGATTGTCGCATCACTGACACTGTTTTTGTTTTCATCCATCGCCTGGAGCCAGGGGATGGAGCACCTCAAAAATGATGTGGGCGACTGGAACGCTGAGTTGCGTATCTTTGAGCCCGGTAACGACACGGCAATCACCTCCAAAGGGACCGAACACAACATGATGCTTGGCGACATGTGGTTGGTCAGTCATTTCAAGGGAGAAATGATGGGCCAGCCGTTTGAAGGAGCCAGCTACACGGGATTCAACGCCGAAACGGGCAAATATTTCGGCGACTGGATTGACTCGATGTCCCCCACACCGATGAAGGTTGAAGGTACATGGGACGAAAAAACAAAAACCCTTTCCAGTATTGGGACTGGGACTGGTCCCGATGGCAGCGAAATGAAAATGAAAATGGTTACCACCACCAACAAGGATGGTTCCCGTCTGTTCACGATGTCGATGGTGATGGAAGGCAGTCCGGACATGAAGATGATGGAAATTCACTACACCCGGGCTGAAGGGCAGCATTCCGCCGCCCCCTCGGCGCCTTCCGCACCATCGGCTCCCCGTGCTGGCGGACGTAACCTGTAAATCAGAATCCGATTACAAACGTCTCAAAAGCGGCCCCGAAAGAGGCCGCTATTTTTTTGCGATTGACCCGGTTGCAGATTTGTCTTTCCAGACTGTCTGGCAGCCGGATGGTCCGCGTCGGACCCGGGCGTGTGAAAGGCTACCAGACCGGAAGGGCGGTTCGGCGGCGGCTGCGGAGCACCAAACAGGCCAGGCCGATTCCGGCAACCGCAAGAGTGGTGGGTTCAGGGATCGCGTTGATTTACTTCAGACCCAACAGATTGCCGGATCCTGTCAGCGTTGCTGCTCCCGTCGACAAGTTGATCGTGTGCAGACTGTCCGTGGAATTGTCATCAAAAAAACCGGCCCGGGGCAACGTCGCCGTTGCCTCCGGGCCTGGTTTTCCTCTCCAATCATACAGCGCTTTTGGCGCTATGACTGTTTCGGTTGCGAACCACCGGGGTCGCTGCAGGTTTGTCAGGCAATGGATAAAGCCCGACTGCCAAAATCCAGCATCCCGCGGTCTTCGCCAATGCCAATGGTGACGGAATGGGCATCTCCTGCTGGTCCGGTAGTCAAGCGACCCGCCGGAACAATCTGCCGAATCACATATGAGCCGGCCCGAACGTTGTCGAAACAATAATATCCCGCTTCGTTGGCCGCAGTCGCCGGATCGTCCATGCGGGTGATCACCGATTCCTCGCCGGCATCCAGAACGCCGTTGTTGTTCCTGTCGAGGTATATTGTGACACCGGCCAGGCCGGCTTCCAGGCCGCCGCTCCCTGTACCACCGCCTCCACCTCCGCTGCCGCCACCCCCGATTCCGCCAAAGACGTCCAGCAGTTCGTTCGTTGATGTGAAAATTTCGGCGGCAGGGTCAATGATTTGCAACGCGGACAGGGAAGCTCCGGTTCCAACGCCGAAGGCCCTCACGTTGTTGGCCAGGCCTTTGACCGTCACAACTTCATCGGTGTAGTTCGTGGTTGAGCTGGGAAAACCATCGGAAAGAAAGATCACGTTTCCATTGTCCGGCGATGTGCCCTGATCGTTGAAAACGGCTATCGTCTCCTGCAGTCCCGACTCAAAATCGGTACCGCCACCAGACCGGAACGTCCGCAGACGATCCTTGATGTCACTGATGCCATTCATGTCATCATCCTGGAGGGGAGTCAGAGGCGTGGCGGTTTCGCGAGTCGCTCCGCTGCTGTAGGAAACGACGGAGACTTCAGCAACGCTGCCCAGACCGAGACGGACCAGTTCATCGACGAGCGCTTCAAAACCGGCAATCTCTCCGTCGAGTATCGTGTTGGAACTGCCATCGCCGTTGCGGTCGCCCACGGTTCCTCCCCCAAACGGCGAGGTCGTACTGCCCGAGACATCAACCACGAACACGATGTCCGGCTGGTCACCCTGGACCAGTCCACCGTCGCGCCGCCCGTTGTTGTTAACGTCGTCAAATGCAAATCCGGACAGCGAACCCAGATTGACATCGGCCCGCAACATCCGCGCGCGGACTCCAAAATTGTCGAGGTGACCTTTGCCATGCCAGGCCGTCATCACGCCGCCCGGCCCGGATTCGATCGATACATGGCGCTGCAGTCCCTGCTGGCGATCGCTCAGCCGCAATTCGGCTCCAACGGGTCGGCTGGCGGCGTCGAACTGGCGAATAAAGACGCCATCGTTTTCGCCATCACCCTTGCCTTGCCAGGCCACCACGAAATCACCATTCTCCAGCCATGCGGCTTCGGATCGCCACTGGGTCCCGTGCCATTCCTGGTTGACCAGCACCGGGCCGTCAACCAGGCTGAGATCATTCCCCAGTTTCTGGGCGTAAACTGCCTTGCCGCTTCCGTCGCCGGTGTCGCTGGTCCAGGAAACAACCATTTCGCCCATGTCACTGGTG
>JBGSVU010000627.1:0-4447 GCA_041752775.1 Pirellulaceae bacterium
TCGATCAGCGTGTTGTCGAAATAATTGATCGCCATGCCAGCATCGATGACGATCGACTGGGCATTGATGCCGCTGGAGGCGGGGCTGAGCAAAAATGCTGCGGCGTTGGCAACTTCCTCCGTCCGGACAGCTTCTCCCCGCGGGATGACCTGTTCGGCGTACAGATACGCATCGACATAGCCGGGAATACCGGCTGAAGCGCTCGTTTTCAGCAATCCCGGAGCCACGGCATTGAAACGGACGCGGGAGAACTGGCTGAAACTCTTTGCCAGAAACGCGAGGGAGGACTCCAGCGCGGCTTTGACGGGTGCCATGAATCCGTAATTCTCGCTGGCCATGGTGGTCGTCGAAATGGAAATCGTGATGACCGAGGCATTGGGTTGCAGCAAGTCGCGAAAATGGTTCGACAGCGAAATAAATGAATAACAGGAAATGTCGATGGTTCGCAGGAACTGCTTTTTTCCCGTTTCATGAAACGGCTTGATGCCGCCTTCGTAATCGGCAAAGGCGATCGAGTGGACCAACCCGTCGACCGGCCCAAAATTGTCACGCACCTCGCGGGCCACGGCAGCAATCTGATCTTCGTACTCGACGTCACAGACGTAAACCGACTGGTCCCGGAGCAGTTTCGATACAGATTCCTTTCGCTCCGGGCTGCGAACGACATAAATCACTTCCGCACCAGCCGCTTCCACCACCCGGCCGATATGAAAGGCCACGCTTTTTTTGTTGGCCACACCAAAAATGACGATCCGTTTTCCGGCCAGTTGCAAAAAGTCGGTCACCGGAACTGTCCTTTCTGAATCAGGGTCTGACGGGTCCACGGGGCGTGGAGCCCTGCAGCGGGGCAGCTTACCGCAACCTCGGCCGATACGCCATGGATGCCGCAGAACAAAACGAAAACGGGCCGGTTTTTGGGACCGGCCCGCGATTCAGGTTTCAGAAGGACTCTTTGCAGACTGCTCCGGCAAAGGCCGGGTGCGTTCCAGTTTCCGGCTACTCCGTGATGATCGTGGGGAGGTTGTTGGCAATCTCCTCGAAGATGTCGATCAGGTCCTGGCCATTGACTGCGTGGTAGTGTTTGCCCTTGCCGATGTCCGCGACCTGCTCCATTCTGTCAATGTCGGCATCGTCGCTGAACGTGATGGTATGGATGACCACGTTCTGCGAGTTCATCGTGCTGGTCGCAACGGTGACCGGATCGGTTCCCGAATTCTGCAAACCGTCTGTCAGAATGATGATGGTCTTGGCCGCATAGGGACGCGATGGCGAAATCCGGACGGCTTCGGCACCCTTGCTCAACCCGGAACCGATTGCCGTGTTCCCGGACGGTCTCAGCGAATTGAGTTTGGTCGTGACGGTCGAAAAGGTCTTGGTCAGACTGCAGTTGCGGGTTGCCGAAGAAGAGTAACTGCAGAGCGAAACCTGTTCTTCCTGGTCGGTCCCTTCGAGCACGTTGAGGAACTGCTGGACACCTGATCCCAGGGCCGCCCAGCGGGAAGCGTCCGGAGCCGGACCATTGTTGTTGTTGAAATTTTTCAGCTGGGTGTTGTACAGGTTGTACTCGTCTTCCATGTCCGAATCTGTCCAGACGTTACGGGTTTTCTTCCTCCCACGACTGTCGTAATAGGTTTCCGTGTAGTAATACTGGGTGTAGTCCCGAATCGATTCGACCATCGAACCCGAGCGGTCGACCACGAGGGCGATGTCGCGGTCCACCTGGGTGGCGGTGGAGTTGGCCACGGGCTGGAAGTTTCCAAACGGACCAAATCCGAAGAACAACAACTCGACCGGTCCCGATGCCGAACCGACGGTTCGCTTTCCCGTGATCCGCATCGCGGTGGCCTTGGCCGACTTGTTGCGGATCGCCTGGCGGTCCTGCGGCGTGAAGGTATACCGGCCGAAGCCGTTGTTGGCCCGGCCGTTGGTTCCGAACACGATTTCTCCGCTGCTCTCGGTGGAGTCCAGCACAACGCTTTTGCCGATGACCGAATTGGCTGCGGCTGCATTCACAGCATACTGCATGGCCGTGTCAATATTCTGGAATTCACTCAGCGCACGCCCACCCGCCCTGGAGCTGGCGTCCACGGCAACCTGCAGCTGGGTGGAACTCAACTGCATGTAGGCAATGTTCACGGCCATGCCGCAAACAAGAATGATGACGGGCAGCAACAGGGCCATCAGCGGTGCGATCGCGCCCCGCCGGCCGTGTGGATGACCAGTTTCAGGAAGGTACTGTTTCGGATTGGCGGGCGAATGTCTCATGGGAGACTCCAGTAAAAAAAAGGCGACTGTGGGTGTGGGATCAAAGTAGTGACTGGGCGGTGGCGACTACACGCTGGCAGGCGAATGCTAGAACGAGCTTCCGTCGTAGAAGCCATCATAGCTTTCGAAGGCCATGGTGGTTTCGGAAGAAAACTTCTTGCCGGCAAAGTAAGGCGAAATCATGAAGGTGTTCTCATACAGGTTGATGTCAACCTTGACGGTGATGGACGTTGTAAAGTCGTCGATCTGGGTTTGCGGTCCCGTCTTGTTGCGGACGGTCACCGTGACATTGTCGACCACAGTTCTGAGCAACCCAAGTTTCTGGGCCACAATCGCCTCGGCTTCCTCAATCGTGGAGCCGGGAACCATGCACTGCCGGCAGGCTTCGTAAGTCGCAATCTTGGCCAGATCCTGAAACATCAGCACGCGGGTAAACTCGAACATCGCAAAAATGATCATGAACAGCGCGGGAGCACAGATCGCGAATTCGATCGCGGTGGCGCCCCGTCGGTCATGGTGTTTGCGGCGAGTCAGGGAAGCACGTTTCATGTATCAGTTCCGGTAGATGGGCGGCGGTTTTTCCGGTGGGGGCGGGTCGGGCTGGGCAGGGGGAACGGGCTAGTTCTTGTATTCCTTGAACATCACGACGCGCGCCGTCAGTTCCTCGTACTGGCAAAAACGAAGAAACGAAAACGGTGCGAATACGTTGTTCTTTGTCGGGGCACGCACGATGACGGTCATGGGCTGGAGCGTATCCGCAGTTTCTGCCGAAGGCGAAATGGAAACCACGGGCCCCGTCATTCCGGTCGTGTCCGTGTAACAGACGCCCCGCTCGGCGAGGATCGTCTGGATCCGCGCCGTGGCGTCGCCATTGGTCGCTTTCCGGGTCACGGCCTTGCGGGCGCCCTCAAAGGCCGCGATCGTCAGCGATTCTTTCAGGAAAATCGCTGTGCACAGTTCGATCGTGCCTCCGAACAGGACCAGCACCACGGGTAACAACAGGGCAAATTCGGTTACAGCCAGGCCACCACGATTGTGATGGGGGGTTCGATTGCGTCGACCGCTGCCGGCAGCAGGACCGAGGCTCGCTTTCTTTTTGGATCGGTAAAACATGGTGACTCTGATACTCTTCAGGCGGGCAAGTACGGTTAGTCGGGAACGGAGAACAAGGATCCGGCCCATGTTCCCACAGTTAACGGCCTGGACAATTCCAGCCGCTATCTGGAAAGTAGGTTATTTGCATTTGGCAAGTCAAAAGATTAAACCTGAAAACGGCCGGTTCGCCCCACAGGCCTGTATCGCGGAACATTTATGACCTTTAATCCATGCAGTCAACCTGCCGAATGTTCCGGATGTTCCGTCCTGCCGGTCGTTTACGGGAGCGACAGGCATCCCCACCCATTGCAGTACCTGCGCCATCCGGTCCGTCCCGGCAGCAGGTCCAGGCCCCTCCGGCCATTGACGCGGCCAGCAGGGGTGCCCATAATTGCACGCATGTCAACCCTCCAGTTCCATCGCCACCATCATCACACCACCCCGAGAGGTGAGCGGTAGAGGTCTGTCCCGGTTTGATCCGGAATATTTCTGTACTACGCTGGCCTCCATCAGGTCAGCGTTTTTTTTTGCCCTTCCTCAAGCATGAAATGACTTTCTTCGCTGAAGAAACCGATTCGTCCGACTCCCCAAACCACTCCGACAGCATGTCCCCACAAAACCCAGCCCCTGTTCTGCGAATGGCGATCCCCAAAGGCCGCATGTTCGACCAGATTTCCCGGCTGTTCGCCGAAGCCGGTGTGGAAATCCGCAATTCCGAACGCGACTACCGTCCCACCATTTCACTTTCCGGCGTCGTCGCGAAAATCCTCAAACCGCGCAACGTGATCGAGATGCTCCGCGACGGGGCCCGCGACGTGGGTTTCGCCGGGAACGACTGGATCGCTGAATCCGGCGTTCAATTGCTTGAGGTTCTGGAAACCGGGCTGGACCCCGTACGGCTGGTGGTCGCCGCACCGGCTGCCCTGCTGACCGATGGCAAACTGCCCGACCGGCCACTGGTGGTCGCCTCCGAATACACGAATTTGGCCCGGCAATGGATCGCCCGCGAGGGGATCGAGGCCCGGGTATTGACGACGCACGGAGCGACAGAAGTTTTTCCTCCCGAAGACGCCGACATCATCATCGA
>JBGSVU010000628.1:0-2649 GCA_041752775.1 Pirellulaceae bacterium
ACTACCGTCTACCCGTAAACCAGGGCGTGACGGAATACTAGTATCCGAATTCGCGAAGGATGGCATTCTGCGGCGCGATCACCAACTGGTAATACAGGCTGACGATCGTGATGGCCAGGATGATGCCGACAAAGGCAAGCATCAGAAAAAAGCCGATCTGGGCAATCAGCTTCAGGTTGGTTTCTGCTTTTTCCTGCAACTGTTCCGATCCGCGCTGCAGCGTTTCGGCCAGCTGACCCGCCGTTTCTCCATTGTCGACCAGAATCAGCAGGTCGTTGGGAAAAGCTCCCGTGGCATTCAGGACATCGTAAAACTGCCGTCCCGAACGCACGCCTTCGGTGACTTCGGGGATCAGTCGTTCGTAATAGTAATTCTGAGTGGACTGCAGCGCCAACTCCATCGTTTCACCAGCTTCCATTCCGGCGTTTTCGGCAATCGAAGCAGTCCAGGCAAAACGGGACAGTGACAGGGCTTCGATTGTGGGGCCGATCAGCGGGACCCGTCGGGCAATCCGCATGGGCAGCGTCCCGTACCATCCTCGACTGGTGCCAATGATCAGCGCAGCGGTCGTGCCCGTGACCAACAGGATCAGAAACAGGTACAGCGTAAAATTCCCGGCTGTGCCCAGTCCCAGTCCAAACCAGTCGGGAGGATCCATCTGGTTCATGTCATAGACGAAGCCGATTACAAGAATCAGCAATCCGAGGATCACAATCGAAGCGATCATTTCAAAGACTGGCCATGCGATCGAGACCAGAAAACGGTTGCGGAATTTCACCAGGCTGTCGTAATGGTCGGCCAGTCGGCGGAAGGCTTCGTCCAGTCGCCCCCCTTTTTCACCGGCTTTGGCAACAGCATAGACAAGTTTAGGAAAGTACTCGCCGCGTTTTTTGATCGCACCGGCCAGGCTGCCTCCCCGGTCAATGTCCATGACCAGTTCCCGCATCATGCGACGGTAGACCGGGGCGCCGTTGCCGGATTCCTTTTCCAGCGAAGAGCGGATATCGATTCCGGCGGAATAACTGTTCGCCAGGCGATAAAACAGTTTCGCCAGCTGTTTTTTTGAGGCTTGGGGCATGCGGCAGGAGGAGTTGAATTCGGTTGTTTGTCAGGGAACGGTTCTTCGGCCGCGTCCTATCCCGGTCGGATGCGCGATGCGTAGCCATGCCATCATTGTAGTGGATAAATGGATGCGCAGCGAAACCGGTCAGGTGTTCCGGATGGCTTGCCAGATACGGCCGCCCGTACGAAACGGGATGTCGCAGAAATTGGTACAGTCAAAGCCCGCAAATCGGCAGCCCCACAAAGGGAAGAACAACCTGTGTATGCGTGAGACTAACCCGATTCCGTCCGAACCTTGACGAAACGGCGCAGTTCGGACGGTAAAGCCAGGGCTTTCCATTTCATGAAGTGGCCTCCAATCCTGCGCCATTCGATCCCGGATCCGGTGCGAATCCGGATCTGGAATGAAACCCGGGCCCGGCGCCGTTCTCCCGGGAAAATCGGAATGATGGCCACGATCGCTTCCAGAACATCCCTGCGCGGCCATTCTTCCCTGCGAACCAGACAGCCATAGTTTGTCCAAAGACAAACCGAATCGCGCCCGAACTGCAGTCGGCTGCGCACAAAACGATTGAGCGCCAACGTCAGTATGATCGCCAGTACCGAGGCACTCAGCGCATAGGGCATCCAGCTCATCGGTTTCTGCGCGTTCCAGTACCAGATCGTCCAACCCGTTGTCGGGATCAACCCCAGGGTACCCAGGGCCAGAACAAAGGTCATCCAGTGAAACGTCGGCCAGGTGATCGTCAACTGGTCGGGTTCATGCAGCCACGCCAGCCCAAACCAGCTGGGGCAACTTCTTGCCGGGGCAGCGACATAACCAGAGACGAACAGCCTCGCTTCACGGGGCAGTTCCTTCTTGCTCGCGTACTGCTCGACAGTTCCATCCGACCAGGCGACGACATAACGCACCTGCCAGTTGCCCGCGCTGTCCTCCATTTTGTGCCTGTGACAAGAGACGATCCTGCGTTTGCCTGAATCGGACATCTGTTGAGATCCGTGTTGTTTCACTGGGCCTTTCTGCCAGATCCAGCAACCGTTCCACACCGCGATCGTTACGGACAGTGTCGGCAGTGGTTTTCGGTGGAGACGCGGATGTCGGGCGGTGGGCCGCTGAAGTTGTTGCCGGAGAAGAACAGAGCCTCGCGGAAGCTGGCCGCCTGCATGCTAGCAGAAAGCAGAGACGAAGCAGAAATAACGACCGACCTGGACAGGCTGGTTAGGTGTTCTGGATACGTGCAACCCACCTTTTGGATAGTAGGTGTCCCGAAAGGGTCCTGGTTTCGGGATTTGCTGGTCGAAGCCTGCGGGAACCGAGGCGACTGATTAACTGATTGGTGCCACCCACCGACTGTTTGGTGCCACCCACCGACTGAAACGCGGGCTGTTTGGCCGGGTTTTGTTTGCCCAATTAACAGGACCGGCAAAAAACGCCTTGCGATCGCCAGTTACACCCCAGGGGAGTTGTCTATAATGGAATGTTGTTGACGGCGGGCAGGCTTTTTCGGGAACAGGAAACAGAACAATGGGAAGAAACGGTCATTGTTTCGGGCGACCAGTGCCAGGTTGGGCATTCTCGCTGTCTCT
>JBGSVU010000629.1:0-2481 GCA_041752775.1 Pirellulaceae bacterium
CTTGAAGAAGTATCGCAAGAGCAAACGTGGCCCCAAGAAAAAAATCATCAAGCCACCACGCAAGCGCAACAAAACCCACGTCTCAACAGCTAAAATACTCAAACAAGCAAAAGAAAAAACACCTTGAAAGCCCTGGACGTCTTCGTCCGTCGAATCATGATGGATCAGGAACGCATCCCAAAAAAAAGAGCGACGGACGAGGACGTCCATCGTACAGGCGAAGCAATGAAAACGGCCCCAGATACCACCTGCCCGAACGGCCCGATCCTGCAACAGCTGGTTCTTGGCCAACTGGACGTTGTCGAATCGGAGACGATCGAAACCCATCTGGAAACCTGTGCCGAATGTCGCCGGAGACTGGATCAACTGTCCGAGTCTGACGTGCTGGAGGAATGGCAGGCTATTCGCCAGAAGAACCAGGACGGATTTCCATTCCTCGCCGGCGCGACCCGGGCTGGAGACCTGGGTACGATCGACCACTACGCGATCGAAACCGTCGTCGGACGGGGTGGTTCAGGAATCGTTTTCCGTGCAATGGACAGCCAGCTCGGACGCGCCGTTGCGGTCAAAGTACTGGCATTCGATCTGCATCATCGGGCGGCAGAACGTTTTCAGCGTGAATCGGTTTCGGCAGCGCGGATGTCGGGCGAACACGTCGTCACCGTTTTTGCAACCGGGACCACGATTGACCATCGGCCCTATCTCGTCATGCCCCTGATAGAAGGCGAGACCCTGCGCGGCCGACTGCGGCGCGCTATGCCGGGTCCCCGCGAGACCGCCGGAATGATTCGCGACGCAGCTCTCGGCCTGGCGACAATCCATGCCTCGGGAACCGTCCACCGCGACGTCAAACCTGGCAACATTCTTATTGAAGTCGGCAGCGGACGGGCCCGGATCACCGACTTTGGACTGGCCCGTGCCAACGATGACGAATCCTTCACGCAAACCAACATGTTGTGCGGCACGCCGGAATACATGAGTCCGGAACAGGCCACTTCGTCGAACGACCCGTCGACAGCGTCTGACATTTACAGCCTGGGAATCTCCCTGTATGAATGCCTGACCGAGACGCCTCCCTTTCGCGGCCGGCCACTGCAGGTTCTGGAACAGCATCGCCAGACCGAACCGTTGCGCCCCTCGCGGCTGAATCCCGCCATTCCCCGCGACCTGGAAACGATCTGCCTGAAAGCGATTTCCAAGGCACCCGCCGGACGTTATGCATCGGCTCTGGACATGGCGGACGATCTGCAAAGGTACCTCGATGGCCGCCCGATTCACGCGCGCGAGACGACGCGACTGGAGCGATTGAGAATGTGGTGCGGTCGCAACCGACTGTTGGCGACGGTTTCCGGAATCTCAGCCGGCCTGCTGCTGGCCCTCGCGGTTGGATCGTCAATTGCAGCGATCCAGCTTTCCCGGGCCAATCATTCGATTCTCCGGAATCAGTCAATGCTGGAAAAGGCTGAACGCAAGGCTGACCAGGATCGAAGCACGGCCATTGAATCGCTCGACCGCATTGTGGATTCTTTATACGACGATCTTTCCAAAAACGCAGCCACAATCAAAACTCGCGAGATTGTTGTTGGTGCGGTGATCGAGGGGTTGGCATCGCTGGCAGAAATTCAGGGCGATCAGGCTTCAGACCGAACCGCCCTGAAAGCCTGGTCGCGCATTGCCGACCTGTATTCCCTGCAGGGTTCCAGCGTCGACGCGGAGCAGGCTTACAAATCCGCCATCGGGCTGGCCCGCTTACTGGCTGAACGCCAACCCGGTGACTCCAATACCCAACGGGAACTGGCCGAGTCCCTCGACCAGCTCGCGTTGCACTATGCCCGGGTTCTGGATTTCACAAACTCGATGGAAATCCAGACCGAGGCCAATCTGATTTTGCAACGGTTGCTGGCAGATAATCCAAACGATGTGCCTGCGTTGCGACAGCTGGTAATCGCCCATTCGCGCAACCTGGACTACCTTTGGCAAAACAGCACACCGGAAAAATCTCTGGAGGCGACCCGGACTGCGATTCATGATGTCAATCGGCTGCTGGAACTGCAGGCGGATAACAGCGACAACTATCGGATCGCCAATGATCTGCACAGCCGGCTCGGACGCGCCTGGCTGGAAGCGGGAGACTTGCGACAGGCTGAGGCCGAGTTCAATTTGGCAAGGGAGCGGATCGATCGTGCCGCAGCGATTGCAGGAAACGATCCCCGCATCGATCTGCAATCGGCAGTTACCTGTCGCATGCGCGGTGTTCTGTTGAATGCGCTCGGAAAACAGGAAGAATCCCTTGAATCATTTGGCCTCGCACTGACACGTTTCCAGGAACTGTCCGATTCCGACCCCGACGACATGATGCGGAAACAGAATGTTGGAAACACATTGCTGCTGGCTGTTTCCACGGAAATCGCACTGGGTCGAATCGGGGACGCCATCATCACCAACCAGCGGGCCATTGACGTTTATCGTCAGGCAGAGCCA
>JBGSVU010000630.1:0-5193 GCA_041752775.1 Pirellulaceae bacterium
CTTCGGTAAAGACTGTCAGCATCTCGGCCAGATACAGCGCCGCATAATAGCGTCCCAAATCGGTCGCCGAACTGCGAAATCGCCGCTCCAGCCGGGCTTCGGTCAACAGGTCCAGACCCTCGCCGCTTTTGCGGAGGAACACTAGGCGAATCAGCGAGAGAACGTCAAGAGCAGACTCAAAAGGACTCTTCCGTCGCCGCGCTCCCTTGGCCAAACCCGTTATCTTGCCAAACTCGCGAGTGAACAGCGTCATCACGCAGCTCGTCTCGCTGAATTCCGTGACCCGCAAAACGATTGCGTCCGACTGTTCGTAGTTCATTCCGCTGCCGGTTCCAAATATTCATTGCTGGCACTCTCTGAATGCATGGTCACAACCCCGGCATCTGTTGCGTTTTGGCCATTTCCGGCAATGTCCCCAGTTCGATCGTGCCGGAAGTCTCCTGGTCGGCTCCGGGCAAAACAAAACCGATCGGAACCTTGTCCCCAGCATAAAAATTACCCAGCAGTGCGCGGAAATCGGAAGCCGAATTCACTGGTTGGCCGTCAAAAGACACGATGACCGTGCCAGCACTGATTTTCAGCTTGCTGGCCGGACCGTCCTCCACAACTTCGCCCACCAGGACGCCGCCTTTCGGCCCAGTCCCGCCAATCACAACACCTGCAAAAGCCGGATTGACAATTTCTCCTGCCTTCAGCCGCTCGATCAGCTGTTCGTTTCCCGCCACAGGTACCGCAAATCCGATTCCCGAATCGTACCACTCCACACCCGCCGATACCGACCAGGACTGGGGATTCATGGGCACGCAAATGCCGGACAACTGGCCCTGCAGATTCACCAGCGGTCCACCGTAACAGGCCGGACTGATCTTGGCGTCCGTCTGGATGGCACGACCACCCACGCGACCCGTTGCGCTGATAATCCCTGCCGAAATCGCCGGCGTCGTGTCACCGAAACCAACTCCGCAAACGACTGCCCACTGTCCTGCGGCCACGTCAGCACGATCGGCCAGCTCCGGCACCGCGAAGGCACGGTCAGGGTCGGGCTGGATTTTCAACAGGCATATTTTTCGCGTGTTGTCCTGGCCATGAAATCGCGCCAGTCGCCGTTCTCCGTCGGAAGTAATCACGGTGATCGCCGTGGGACGTTGCACGAAATTGAACGTACTGGTAATGATCCATCCGTCCTCCGTCAGCATCACCCCCGTCGTGTTGCCTTCGCCCTGTTGCCGAATCCCGCCAATCTCACCGGGCCGCGTGCCCACGCCGCCGAAGGATTCGATTGTCACCAGCGCCGGGCGAATCCGTTCCACCGCCGCCCGAAACACGCGCGAAGCCGCCTGGAGTTCAGAAATTTTCGGCGCCAGTCCGTCGGGACGAACCAATTCCTGGGCGGACACCGCAAGGGATGTCATCGCCAGAAATGCCATTGCAAACAACAGGCAACCCGTCTGGCATGACGTGATGCAACACCGGATTCCAGTTCTCATTGGTCCCCACCTGCCTCCCGGCGTTTTCCGGTTGCGCGCGGCGTAACGGGCAATCGCACCAGTTCGCGTCCCCGTTTGACAACAATCACGGCTTCCTGCCCGGCCACTAGTCGAGCCAGTTCCGTCGCGCAGGTGCGGAGGTTGCCTGTTTTTTCACCGTTGACTGAAATAATCAAATCATCCGGAAGAAAACCGGCGGCTTCGGCAGCGCTCCCCGCCACAACGGAATCAATGTAGGCCGGCCCCGACTTTCCGCCCAGCTCGAACAGCCGGATACCCGTTTCACCTGGCAACTGAGTGCCGGCATTTCCGCTTGCGTCTTCCGCCGCCAGTTCAGTTTTTCCGGCAACAAAATCGCGCACCAGATCAGTCGGAACGGCGTAGTTCAGCCGGGTATTGGTTTCGGAACTTTCAATGATTTTCCCAATCACGCCCACCAGTTTGCCGTCCAGGGAGACCAGCGCGCCGCCCGCTGCACCTGGATTGCTGGTGATTGAATCGACCAGCACCAGTGCTCCGGAATAGGCGACATCCCGGCTGTTCAGCCGCGCATCGATACTGGTCGGCAACGACACAATTCCCAGCCATGCCGAAACAGGTTCCTGTTTGTCCGCCACCCGAAAAGCGTTGCTCATCGCAATGACCCAGTCACCCTGGCGGGCCACCGCATCCGCCTCCAAATCAAACCAGTGCGGCGTTTCAGCTTCGATTTTCAACACCGCCAGCTGCAACACCCGGTCGCGCCGCATGACCGTCGCCGTGTGAACGGTCCCGTCGGCGAGGACGACCACCGTCCGTGCTCCATCCAGGTAAACGCCCTGCGCCGTCACAATCGTGCCGTCGTCCGAAACCAGCACGCCGCTCGAATAGGCCTGGACATTCCCGGCGCCCGCGCCAAAAATCTTCACCAGCCGGCCCTGCAGCCGATCGATCAGCGCTGGCAATTCTTCGTCCGGTGTGACCTGTTGTGCCGATGCCGGCGCGGCACAGCAAATGCCCCACACACACGCCAGCAACACGAGTCGCGCACAGCACATCCTGCCAGCTGCCCTACTCATCGCCCACACCCGCTTTCCCCGTCACGGGTCTCACATTCCACTGGCCAACTACCTCTTCCGTGATTCCCCGGACCAGCCTGATACTGGCGGGAACCTGCCATCCGCCCACCGTTTGCCAGTCGCGAAAAACCAGCCCACCGCTGCGCCCGTCGCTGTCCAGATCGGGAGCCACCTTCAGCAACCGGCAGGGATTGTGCGACTGGGCATGGCTGCTTTCACAACTCCAGAAATCGGTCGATACCCAGGCATAGAACCAGTCCTGATCCGCATCGAGCGACTTGAGCCGAATCGCCACCTGGCCATCCGCCTGGTCACTGCCATCGATGCTTGCCGTGCCAAACTGCGGGAACCAGGCGTCTTGCGGGTGGTTGGCCGCGACGAATGCCAGGGCCGCCAACAAATGGGGTTCACGCCGAATGTCTCCGGAATCGAGTGAATCGGCATCGTCCGGCGCCGCCTGCTGCAGCCCGCTGTTCCCGGACATCCACTCGTTCGATTCCCAGCTGACCAGCGTTTTCTCCCGGCCCTGAAAGACGCGAACACCTTCCGCGGTTTCGGTCTGCAACAGAAAATCACCCTCCCCGCCCACAGACAGAACCACTTTTTTCGTCGCACCGGCCTGGTCGCCATCGCTGGTCACCGGCGCCTCCCACTCCAGTTCCAGAATCCCGGTCGGAATGTCGGCGCCGTCTCCAGCCATCCGTTGCCAGACCACATCCCGACAGAAATGATTGGCGGCGACATCGCGGACGGTTGAAGGAGTGGCCGACAGGAGTCGCGCCATGGCCAGCTGGTTTTCTTCCTGGCGTTTTTTTTCGGCGTCGTCTTCCTGGCCGGGCGTTTCGGGAACTGGCGGCGGTTCCTGGGGCTGCTGGTACGGCAACCCGGACAATCGAACCGTAACGGTTTTTTCGGTCCCATCCGGTTTTTGAATCCGCAGCGTGGTCGGCCATCCCCGGGGCAACGTGCACATCAGGCTGGCGACTTCGTTGGCCGTTTCGACCGGCACGCCCTCAAGCTCCAGCAACCGGTCGGCCAGTTCCAGGCCGGCTTTGGCCGCATCGGAATACTCGTTGATCGACGAACAGAGAATGCCCCGGTCGGTGTAGTCGGAAAAACTGGCGTCCAGCGTTCCGTGCTGGGCCAGAAAGGTCGCCATCAGGTCACCCAGAAAGTTCCGCGACTGGTTCGAACTGATGGCGTACCCCAGTCCGACATTGACCCGGCCTCGTTCCAGAAAACTGGCGCGTCCATTGATTCCAATGATCAGGCCAGCCAGATCAAACAGCGGACCACCGGAGTTGCCCGGATTGATCGAGCTGTCGACCTGAATACAGTTTCCGTAAACCAGCTGGTTCAACCCGGCGCCTTCCTGGTACCGTCGCACTCCGCTGACGATCCCCAGCGTTACGGTGGGCACATGGTCTTCGGCCAGGACAAACGGGTTGCCCATCGCGAGGGCCCAGTCACCGACGCGAACGCGGTCGGAATTCCCCAGCCGCGATGCTGGAAATGGCGAAGCGTTTTTCAGGCGGATCAGTGCCAGATCTCCGCCCGGATCGGTCGCGATCAGTTCCCACGGGTACAGTTTGCCGTCCGCCAAACCCGCCATTCCGGAAACGCCGGCTCCCATGATCACGTGATGGTTGGTCAGCGCCAGCCCCGACGGATCGATCACGACTCCCGAGCCGCCCCCCTGGCGTCCCTGATCGTAAATGGCAACGACGCTGCCGATCACAGCGCGAATGGCTGTGGATCGTTGCTGTTCGATGCGGGCGACGATCGCCAGGTCTTCGTCACCAGCCGGTTCCTGAAGAACTGCGGCAAAAACACTGCAGTCCGGCGAGCCGACCAGGGCCAGCAGACCCAGGACAGCGACAACCGCCGGCAACCACCGGCGCAGACATGTTGCTTCAACCATCAGGATCCCCGAACGAAGGAAAAAAACCAGAATCCGCCCCGTGCAAAATCACTGGCGGCGCAGTTCGATTTTTCCGATCTCGGCAATTTCAGGTGCTCCGGCACCCAGCCGCAAGGCGTTTTCCACGGTGATCGGCGCATAGCCCCGGCCCGCGGCAATCAAACTGTAGGACTGGCCCTTGGGCAACTGCTTTGGAAAAACAAAATGGCCCCCGGCATCCGTGTCGGCATTGGTAAAAACCAGCCGCTCGTCGCGCGACTCAAGAAACTCCCGCAGCTGAGCCCTCGGCTGCAGCACGATCACCATTCCGTCGCTGATCCCGCGCCCGGTGTTTTCATCAACCAGTTGCCCGCGCACTTCGCTGTCCGAATCGTCAATTTTCTCTTCGACTTTGACTTTGCCCTCCAGGGCCACCGCGCTGCCGATGCCCAGAACGAGGTGATATTCGCCGACCGGCAACCCGCGGCGGTTGGAGACTTTGACCGCCTTGCGTCCGTTTTCGGCCTGGTCCCAGTTTTCTTTCTGCTCGATAATGATTTGGCCGCCCGTCATCCAGACCGCGCTCCACGGCGTGCCGGGCTGCATGTCTTCGTACTCGAACGTCGCGTAAACTTCTGGCACACCCGCCGGAATGTTCAGCGTCGGATTGACGGGTCGCCCGTCGTCCGTCATCGCCGTGGAGAAAAAGAGACTGGAAAAATGCCCCTTCGGCCGGGCCGGTGTCGCC
>JBGSVU010000631.1:0-12001 GCA_041752775.1 Pirellulaceae bacterium
TCCAGGCCTGGTCGATCGTTTCGAGAACTTCCTCCTGGTCGCCGTCAAAGACACCGTGCACGGGCCGGCCAGGATCATCGACACTGTGGCGCATGACATGTTCGATGCGATGTCCACCACCCGGACCACGCCCATAGATCAGCCCGGCCGGTGACTGCTGCTGGCCCCTTCCCAGATCCCGGAAGAACCCGGACTCACGATCCTGTTGCCCGGCTGCAGTTCGGTCCTGTCCGGATGTACGGGAGTCGTTACCGCCGGTGGATTTTTTTCCGGCACCGTCGCTGCCGGTGGACTTCCGCCGCGAGCTGCTTTCAGAAGAGGTGTCGTCGCGGTTGGCCGGTTGCTGCGAGCTGGTCTCGGGCGATTTTTTTTCACCCGTTTCTGCGGGGCGGGTCTCCCCGGAACCGGTCCGATCGGCAGGATCGTCGTTCGCCGGTGGGTTGTTCATCCCGAACGACGGAAGCGGGCGCCCGACCCATTTTTCCAGCGGTGGCCTGGCGTAAACATAACCGACGATCAACAACAGCACGATCGCCCAGAAAATCTTCTGTTTGTCCAGCGTGGTCGGGATGTCTTTGCGGGCCATCACACAATCCTGAATCGATAGAAGCTCTGCCCATTGCACCTGTGCAGTGCCAGGGCCAACCGGATTGTAACGGAATTGAAAGGGTCACGGTGGATCACTGCCGCGACTGATTTGCATGCTGGAACGGTCATGCCGCGCGGCGGCCAGCATCCGAACTCCCGACTGCCCGCCCGGCTTTGTGCCGGTCCAGAACCAGGGCTGCACCTGTTTCGACATGGCCGATTCGCTGACGGTCAATGCTGTTGCGCATCAGGTCGGCATAAAAACGCCGGTCCAGAGCTGTCGCCCCGCCTGCCCGCAGTCGTCCCAGTCCGGCAATTGCCCGTCCCTGAACGAAATCACCCAGAACCCGCCACACCAAACCGGTTTTGCCGCCAGAGGAAAAGCGGCGATTCAGACGCTCCGCAACCACGCCCGAAACCTGTTCACTGGCCCATCCCGCCAGACGTTCTGCCGCACAGGTAACCCGCCACCCCGACAAATTCACCGAGCGGTACTCCAGTGCTTTGAGCGCGGCTCCCAGTTCGATCTCCAGGCTGGCATCACACAGGCCAGTATTCTCCAGATCGATCCATCCCAGTGCTTCGTTGCGAAAGACCGCGGCCAGACATCCGGGCGCATCAATCTGCGCGGGTCGCCCCCTGCGTCGAGGCCCCACAATTTTTCTGGCAAATCCTGTGTCGATGCCAATCCCGAATACTGGGGCTGCTCCGCGCTTTGACAGTCGCGAGCTGCCGGGTTTCTCATCTTCCGGTTCCATATACGGAGCCACACTGGCAACCGTGGCATCGGCAAATGCTTCGCCCACCAGATCGCCCCATTCCGCATGTAACTCCACACCCGGCAGAAACATCGCGACCAGATGGCCTGTCGCTTGCGCGGCCGCCGCGCGCCAGGAATCGACCAGGGCAACCTGCCCCAGCGTTCGGCCAGGCAACAGCGACACCAGCTGCTCGATCTGTGCCGGATCGGCGTAGTCGCCCGGACAGGGAACCAATACCTGCGACCGCTCGGGCAAATACCGGAGAACTGACGCCAGAGTCCGCTCGAACTCAAGCTGGTCACCCAGTACTGGAACAATGATGGAATACTGACGCATGTACCCGCGACCAGTTGAGATTGCTGTCGGGACAGGGAGGCAGGAGCCAGAAACAGCACAGCTCCCTCCGGATTCTTCAAGCCATTCAATTCCGGCCGTTGCCCGGACGTTCTGGCTCTAATTGTTTTTCGGATTCCGCCCGCTGATCAATCCACCGTTTCCTCTACTTTTCCCAGCCCGCCTTTTTTCCTGAAAATGCAAAGCTGGGCAGGAGATTTTTCAAGTCCTTCGTTGAAACCAACTTTTGCCAGCCCTTTCACCCCATGGTTTGCAATGTCCCGGAATTTTTTCCAGGTAAAACCGCCCGTTGGTGCTAGCACGGGGTTTCCGACCGCCAAAACATCGCAGGCTGCGGTCAGCACCCGTTGGCAACGTCCCGGCCGATCGATTCGATTGCCAGCAGGTCCAGCACCAGGTCGTTGGCCGTGAATAGCTTCGCAAGGGCGCGTTTGTGTATTTTCATCTTCAGCTCACCTATCCCGACGGCACCATAGACGACCGTCTGCCCAATCGTTTTTGCCCGGTCGTGCACTGCGATACCAGGCAAACCAGCTGGGGGAACAGCATTGCAGTCCAGCGCGACGCGAACTCCCGGGACGTGATCCATCCAGTCGTCGCCGAGGAACTGAACGCCCGCGGCACCCGCGGAAAAGACGCCGCTGCAGCCCTGCAACAGGGCCAGAAATTCGCCCGCGTTTTCGGCAGCAGCGGTTCTCAACCTGGAGCGTTCGATTCCCTTTCCAGCCAGTTCTTCCGCAACAGCAGTCGCTCGCGCGATCGAACGCGACACAATCACAGGCGTGCCACCGGCACGCGCCGTCAGCTCCACAATTCTCCGGCCGACAGGTCCCGTGCCGCCCAGAACGGCGACCCGGCTCCCCTCCAGATTCAGATGTTTGCTGGCCGACAGCACAGCAGCCACCGCCGTGGTATTGCAACCGTTCGGGTCGGCCATGACAGAAACGCGAACCGGACCGAAAAAGGTTTTTAACACTTGCCGCAAACTGGACTCAACCAGATCGACCTGGGATCCTCCGAGAAAAATGGCAGTCGACCGCAAATCAGTACCGCCCCGCGTGAACATGGCTCCGTGAACAAGCGGTTCGATTTCCGACGGTTCGACGTCGCTGTAACTCAACAGGCAGTCGATGCCGCTGTCGATCGCAACGATCGAATCGAACGCCGATGGGTTGGGATCGCAGTCCAGCTGCAGCAAAACTTTTTTCTTTTCCGCCATTGATTGCATCCCCGCACCGGGCGGCTCGCGCCGCTTCGTTATAAAAAGGCCCACGTGCAGGTAGCGGAAGGGCGCAAGCCCTCCGGTGCTGCGCGATCCAATGATCACACACCCGGACCTCAACCCTTTGTTGTTGCGCTTTTGTGTCAGGCAACTGTTTTTTGGTAACCCGATTCGTGAGCGAGGACGAGTCCATGTCGAGTCTCGCTCGCAACGCGTCGGGTTACCAGAACAGCGCAGCTTCAAATCCTGATCCACGTCCCGCGTAACCCCGGGGCGCGGTGGACCCGCCTGGTCATCGGCGCCCGCGGGCATCGACACCTGCGGGCATCGACACCTGTGGGCGTCCACCGGACAGCTTTTTCAGCGCACTTCAATTGGTCAAGCGCCGGACTGCTTTAGAATCCCCGGAAAGGATGTTTGGCATCGGCGCGACCGGCAACCATTTCTTCCGCTGACGGGCTGCGTTTCATCGCGTTGGCGATAGCCATTTTGGTGGCTTCAAGATTGTATTCGTAGATTTTTTTGTTGTCTTCGGCGGCGGGGTGAATGAACACACCGCAGACAATCACCAGATTTTCGGCATCGGATGCCGGAATAACGCCCTCGGCCACCGAATCAGCCACGGCGCGGGCCACGGCTTCCTGGGCAGGACCAAACATCTGGCCGACCTGTTTCATCCCCTTGATCGTGACTTTGGTTACCATCACAGTCGATGGTTTGACGGCCAGGTTTGGCGTCAGCACGGCCAACAGGTTCGTGTGGCCTTCGCTTTGCGTTGCAAGGGCGCTGGCGAATGCCATTCCGACAGGGCCGTCCTTGCTGCCGATCATTAAATCGATATGGGCAATTTCGTTTCCGTCTCCGGCCAGCGCTTCACCTACAAACATCGACATCGTTATTCTCCAGGATTTTCACACAGAATTATCTGAACAGTTTGGTTCCTGAAAATATCAAAATCCATGCCGACTGCCAACCATCCCGCCACTCCACCCGATTCCGGCAGGCAGGTCTGCGTGATCGGCCAGAGCGCGCGGTGGATGGCGGAAAGTTGTCTGCGGGCTGGATGGAATGTCAGCGCGATCGACCAGTTCGGTGACTGGGATTTGCGGAAAATCTGCCCGGTGGACGTGGTCGCCGACCTGAATCAGATCCCTGCTGCCGTCGCCGCGCTGCACGGCAACCCGCTGCTGCTGTTTGGATCCGGTTACGAGTCCATCGTCATGCGCCACACAAAACAGAATTGGCGATTTCCGGTGGCCAACTGTTCCCGGTCCGCTGCGTGGAAAGCCATGGATGCCGGGTACTGGACCAACCGGATGAACAGGGAAATCTGCCGGACGCCGCGAATCGCCGAACCGGGCAAACCGCTTCCGGCCGGTCGTTGGATTGCCAAACCGGTGGGAGGGAGCGGCGGTGTCGGCATCCGCTGGACCGGCGAATGCATGGATGCCGGTTCCTGGTTGACCCGCGAGTTCATTCCCGGAAACCCCGTCGGTGTAACGGCCTGGAGTAACGGCTCCCACACGGAAATCCTGGGGGCCTTTCAGATTCTGGCCGGGCAAAAGGAGTTTGGCGCTGCGGAACCCTTTGTTTACTGCGGATCGATTGGCCCCTGGCGATTCTCAGCAACAGAAAAACGTCAACTCGTCCCGATGGTTGACGAAATCATTCGTGTGACCGGCGTGCGGGGGCTGTTCGGAATCGATCTGGTCCAGACAGAAACGGATCTGGTACCGATCGAAATCAACCCGCGACCGACCGCGACGTGTGAGTTGATGGAACGCCTGGTGTGGACAGCCAACCCTTCGGCCAGCATCCTGCCGCTGCATTTTTCGGCATTTGGTTTGTGTGACTACGACGACAATTTTGTTTCTGGAATGAACCGGGCCATGCAGTCCGGAATCTTTCTGGGAAAAGCTGTCCTCTATCACGACGGCCCACTTCCGCGAATCGTTTCGCCAAGGCATCACCAGGAACTGATCCATCTGCAGACCCGCAGTCTGGCGGCGGACATTCCGTTACCCGGAACGAAAATCCGTCCGGGGCAACCGGTAATCACGCTGTTTTCCAGCGACGATTCACCGGAAAAAGTGCGCGACCAACTGGTCGCGCTGGCTGCAAGTGTCAGGAACTGGTTGCGTTTGCGGAGTCCGAACATGTGACTGGCAGAACGTAGGCCGCAACACAGGGCACGTGACCCTGTGAAACCTCGCCGACACCTCGCCCGTATTTCCCACCGTTTCGCGTTCCAAACCGTACGGTCGTGCCCGGCGTTACGGCAACCAGCGCAAAACCTGCCGCGCTGGAACCATGAATTCGATCACCAGATGACGGCCGCGGGACCCAATGGGCCTCGGCTCTGCATTCTGGATTCTGTGTCGCGAAAAAAAACGGACTACAACCCGGTTTTGGTGGTTGATGAATCTGATTCAAAGGGCGCTACCAGGTGCCTGTGCAGGTAATCCAGGACCAGCATGCGGTAATTGCTGCCGATGCCATGTTTGAATCCCGGATAGATCATCATGTCGAAACGTTTGTCGGCCTTCTGAAGGGCTTCCGCCAGCTGCCAGGTATTGGCCGGGTGGACGTTGTCGTCGATCAATCCATGGACGATCAACAGGTTACCCTGCAGGTTATCTACCAGCGAAACGCAGGATCCGTCGACATAACCGCTAGAGTTCTCCTGCGGCGTTCGCATGTAACGCTCGGTGTAGATCGTGTCGTAATTGCGCCAGTCGGTAACTGGAGCTCCCGCCACGCCCACGTGGAATACGTCGGGAAATTTCAGCACGCCCAGCGCCGACATGTAGCCGCCGTAGGAGTGGCCATAGATGCCGACGCGACTGCCGTCGATATAGGGCCGTTCACGCAAATGGCGAACCGCCTGGGCCTGGTCGGCGATGTCGGCCTGGCCGAGATTCATGTACGTGGCACTTTCAAACGCCTTGCCGCGTCCGGTCGTGCCGCGGTTGGCGACTTTGGCCACAAGGAAACCGAGTTCGCATATGGGTTCTGAGGGGGACCAGGTGTTGTTCAGTCCGCGTGAGGTGGGACCGCCGTAGACATCGATCACGAGGGGGTACTGTTTTTCCGGGTCGAAACCGGAGGGTTTGCGAAGGATACCCCAGATTTCCGTTTGTCCGTCATCAGCAACAAATTTGAACATTTCAGCATCGGGAATCCCGGCCGCCAGTGCTGCCGAGTTGTCCCCATTGGCGAGGACGGCGATTTCCCGCCCGCTGGCCGTGTCGTAAACCACGGTCTGGTGGGGCGTATCGACCGCTTCCCGTACCGCAACCACGAAAGAATGACTGGGGCTGATCATGAACGACGTGTGATTCAGCGGGCTTGAAGAAATCCGCTGGTGGCCGGTGCCGTCCAGTTTCACCCGGTGCAGCTGGGCGTTGTAGGGGTTGGCATCGCTGTTGGCCGAGTAATAGAACCAGCCGTTCTTTTCATCGACCAGGACGACTTCTTCGCAGGGATAACTGGCCGGGTCGGAGAGCGGGTTCAGCAGTTCTCCGGCGAGATTGCGCAGCTGGTAGTGTTTGTAGCCGTTGCTTTCGGTTTCCCAGATGAAGCGCTGGCCATCGGCCAGGAAACGCATCAGCGGCGAGTTGTCCTGCCAGGTGGACTGTGTTTCTGTAACGACTGTTTTCAGTTCGCCACTGGTGAGGTCGATGGCCAGCACGTCGAGAACATCCTGGTGCCGGTTGGTCCGGTTGACGAGCAGGGTTTGGCTGTTGGGGGCAAAGCGGATTTTGTAGAGGTACTGGGTGGGCTGGCCGGGGATATCGAGTCTCCGGGTCTGTTTTTTCTCCAGGTCGTAGACCATCAGGTTGATCTGGGGATTGGGATCGCCGGCTTTGGGGTACCGCACGGCTTCGACCCGCGTGTAGCTGGCGGTATTGTCGAAGGTCAGGTAGTAGTCCTTCATGCCGGCCTCGTCGACTTCGTAGAACACCAGCAACTTGCCGTCGGGCGACCACCACATCGCTTCGTCCTGGTACAGTTCTTCGCCGTAAACCCAGCAGCAGGTCCCGTAGCGATGGCGTTCGGTGCCGTCGCTGGTGATCTGCAGCGGTGCGCGAGCGGAATCGCCAGTCGGATCCTTTCCAGCTGTTGCGGGGGCCGGGCTGTTTTCTTCGCTGTTTCCCGTTTGACCGTCTTTGTCATCCGGCGTGGCGGGTTCGATGAAAACGTTGTAATCGCGGTAGATGGCGTTCAGTTTTCCGTCGGGCGAAGCGACTTTGGTCAATTGTTCGGCGCGACCGGCGGCCCATCGACCGCGCGTCACGCTGCCATCGTCCAGCGAATCGACGGCTTCGGTATTCTGTTCGTAGGCTGTTGCCTTGAGCGTGTTCAGTTCGAGTGCTTTGCCCTGGCCGCCCACCGTGTAAAAGACCGAGTTGCCGTCTGTCGACCACTTGACCCGCCCGACGCGACCGCCAGTTTCGGCAAATTCGCCCCGTTTGGCCTGGATGTCCTGATAGCGTTTGAAAGCCGCCGAATCGCGCAGAGCAGGCAGGCTCTGGGCCGCCAGCGGAGTGGGCGGCAGGGAGAACAGGCTGGCCACCAGCAGGATCGCCAACCATGCAAATCGTTTCACCGGGATTCTGGAAATCGTCATTTGTGGAAATCACCTGATCGAAGCCTGCGAAAATAAACCTTTCACGCACCTACCGTTTTAATCGGTGAGCCGGCGAAATGAAACTGCGACATGGCCGAAACAGCCCATTTTGCCCGGCGGCAACCCGTGGACCTTTTCCGCAATCGCGTCCATCCGGTCGCTGAGTGGTCAACTGCCCTTCTGAAGTCTGGGGCCATGGCGATAAGATATATGGATCGGAATCACCAGGCATCTGGCCGTTTCAGTTTCCCGGGAGCAAGCGAATGAAATCGGACCGCGTTTTGACAGTCATTCTCGCTGGCGGCAAAGGCTCCCGGCTGGAGCCTCTGACCCGCGACCGGGCGAAACCGGCGGTACCGTTTGGAGGCATCTACCGGATCATCGATTTTGCCCTCTCAAATTGTCTCAACAGCGGGTTGAAACAGCTGCAGCTGCTGACCCAGTACAAGGCCGCCAGTCTGGACAGGCATATCAACCTTGGCTGGCGGCACCTTTTTTGCCGCGAACTGGACGAATTCATCGATGTGATTCCGCCCCAGCAGCGGATCGACGAAAACTGGTACCAGGGTACCGCGGACGCGGTGTATCAGAATATTTACTCTCTGGAGGCCTGCCGCCCTGACCTCGTGCTGATCCTCGCCGGAGACCACATCTACAAAATGAACTATCGCCTGATGATTGACTATCATCGGCAATCGGGGGCCGACCTGACGATCGCCGCATTGCCGGTGTCGCCAGCCGAGGCGACGCAGTTTGGCGTCATGCATGCCGATGCCAGCGGGCGAATCACCGGTTTCGAGGAAAAACCGGCGCGGCCCAAAGTGATGGCGGATGGCAGTGGAAAGTGCCTGGCCAGCATGGGCGTGTACGTTTTCAGCGCGCGATTCCTGTTTGAACAGCTGTTGCTGGATGCCAACCAGCCCGGGAGCGCCCACGATTTCGGCCGCGACATCATTCCGGCGGTTATTGAATCCCAGCGTGTGATGGCCTTCCCTTTTCGGGACGAGAATGGCAAGAGCGCGGCTTACTGGCGCGATGTGGGAACCATCGACGCCTACTACGAAGCGAACATGGATCTGATCCAGGTCGAACCCGAACTGAATATCTACGACCGCAACTGGCCAATTCGCACATGGCAGGGCAATTTCCCCCCGCCCAAATTTGTTTTTGCGGATGATGACGACCGCTCCGATGCGCGGTTCGGGCACGCGGCCGACAGTCTGGTCTGCAGCGGCTCCATCGTCTCGGGCGGTTCGGTGCGCAATTCCATTATCGGACCCAACGTGCGAATCAATTCGTGGGCCGAAGTGCGCGGGTCGATTCTGATGGAAGGCGTTCAGGTCGGGCGTCATGCCGAAGTGCACAACGCGATCGTGGACAAGAACGTCATCATTCCCGAAGGGGCAAAAATCGGGATCGATCCGGAACAGGACCGCCGCAATGGATTTGCAACAAGTCCTGGCGGGATTGTGGTGGTGGGCAAGTCCGGGGTCGTCGATTCGGGAAACCGGACGCCGCCACCTCACAGGCTTCGGGCCGTTCCCGGCACGAGGATGAAACCGTAATTCATTGGGCCGGAAAACAGTTCTGGCAGGAACCATTGCGCGCACGCAGGTCCATCGTCCCGGTGTGGGCAATTCGCGACAGCACCAGGTGGGGACTCGTTTCCTGGCTCCAGGACTCCCGGCTTGTCGAACAGGTCTGGCTCTGAAACACTTGGGGAGGTGAAATGGACCAGTTGCGGATGGCCAGGTTTTCAGAATGACAGATCGTGGAAAGATGACATGCCCCGACTGCCTGCGGGAGTTCACGTTTCCTGCCGAAAGGGGCGGGCACACGGCGACTTGTCCGGGATGTCGCTCGCCGCTGCGGTTGCCCGTGGTGGCAGCCCACGCCAAGAAGTTGCAGACGCAGAAATTGCTGGAAAAAGCCGCAGAAGAAGAAGAGACATTCCGTTCGCGATTCGAAGAGTCGGCTCCCGAAGTGTTTCAGCCGGCAGCGTTCAGTCTGTTCTGTGGCGTGATCGCCCTGCTTGTTTTTGGGGCGCTGATGATGTCCCAGGCTCACCGGTTGAACCTCTGGCTGGCCGGAATTGCTTTTTTGGCCGGCATGGCGGGGCTGTTGCTGGCGCTGTTTGCCCTGATCACGTTGCGAATGAACAGTCAGGTCTACAAAGGCAAGTGGTTCGCCATCGCGGGACTGCTGGTTTCGACGCTGTTCGGAATCCTGCTGCCGTGGGCGCCGGCGCGAGCCTCATGGCAGACGCTCAAGGATCGTGAAAAGGAGTCCGTCTATCGTGAGCATATTGGCGAAATCGCGCTCGGACATTTCAAGTTCTCGGAGAAACATGGACATCTGCCCGATGACCTGCTGGATCCGGACGGTAAACCCCTGCTCAGTTGGCGCGTGGCCATTCTTCCCTTCGTGGGCGAAACCGAACTCTACAACAGTTTCAAACTCGACGAACCGTGGGACAGTGAGGCCAATGCCAGGCTGGTCGCGTTGATGCCGGGGGTCTTTTTCAGTGCGTCATCGCTGAATGGAAAAGGTGATGCGACGTTCCAGCACCTGATCGGAGAGAACTCGCTGTACGGAAATCCGGATTTGCCACCAACGCTGGAAACACTGGACAAGGGGGATGGACGTTCGAATACACTGTTGCTGGTCGAAGCCGATCTGTCGGTCGCCGTCCCCTGGACACGGCCGGCCGATCTGGTTGTGGATCCTGAAGCGCCGCTCAGCGGTTTGCGATTCAGCGGACTGGCGGCCTTTGCTGATGGCACGGTCGTCCGGTTGCCAAACAAGCTGACGGATGGGGATTTGACCGCCTACATGACGGTCAGCGGTGGCGAAAAGATCGGGCAACCCGACGAAAACAGCAACTGAATCACTGGGCTTGCAGGGGCTGAATGTCCCGGCGCCCCGCGGCGGTTCCAAAAAACAGGGATCCGGTCTCCGGATTATGCCGCCGCTGGTTTCTCCCGTCCCGTGAGTGGTGATTCGGTTTTCTCCAGTTACAATGCAGGCAAGCGTTTCACGGGTCGAAAACGGATTGCCGATGTTTCAGCGGGGCAGGCCCATTTTCGGCGGTTCATGCCGATGTTCAATCGTTAATTCAACATCCGAAAAATGCGCCAGACCCCGTCGCGTGTTCGGTTACCCATGCAGGGGCGCACACCACCGATCGCCGGAAACGCGTGTTTCCCGTCGGCCGCTGTCGTCCGCCCCTCACAGATTTTCTCCCGTCTCTCCTTCCAAATCACTGAAATCTGGCACCTGGATCCACGATGCAACGAACTCTGTTTCGGGTCGCGGCGTATGTTTTTCTGACGATTGCCAATGCCAGCGCTGTCGGGGCCGAAGTGGGTGCGGAACCGCAAAATCCCGTTACCGAACAGGGCGGCATCACGATTTCGCGGATGTTCTCGGATCACATGGTGTTGCAGCGCGATGCGGAAGTCGCGGTCTGGGGCAAGGCGGAATCCGGCAAGCAGCTGGAAATTGTCTTTGCCGGCAAAACCACAAAAACGGTGGCCGACGAAAACGGAAACTGGACTGCCACGCTGCCGACTCCTGCGGCGGGCGGCCCGCACGAACTGCAGATTCGTGCGGAAGGTTCCGAACCCCAGGTTTCCCTGTCCGATATCCTGGTCGGCGATGTCTGGTTGTGTTCCGGCCAGTCGAATATGGAATGGCCGGTAAGTGACACAGCCGATGCCGAAGCAGCGATCAGCGGAGCCGCCAAATTCAATTCCATCCGGCTATGCACGGTCGAACGAAACGCGTCGATCACTCCGCTGCAGGATCCCGCCCGGATCCGGGGCTGGGAAATAGGATCACCCAAAACGGTCCCCGGTTTTTCCGCGACCGCATGGTTTTTCGCGACAGCCTATCATGAGGCCACTGGCGTGCCCGTAGGTTTGGTCCAGGCGGCGTGGGGCGGCACGACCTGTGAGGCCTGGACCGGGATGGAATCCCTGAAAACCTGCGCGGGCCTTGAGGGACTGGTCGAACGTTATTCCGGGCAGGAAGCAATTGCCGATCCGGGGTTCCCTGGCAGCCTGTTCAATGGAATGATTGCGCCGCTGTCCCGCTTCCGTTTTGCCGGAGTTCTCTGGTACCAGGGGGAAGCCAACGTCGGACGCGGCAACCAGTATCGAACGCTTTTTCCCTGTCTGATTGAAAACTGGCGCAAAAACCTTGCCGGTGGCGAAGTGTTGCCATTCTATTTTGTGCAAATTGCTCCCTTTCGTTACGCCGATCATCTGCCGGAAGCGCTGCCGGAAATCTGGGATGCCCAACTGCACGCTTTTCGATCGGTCCCCCATACCGGGATGGTCGTGACCACCGATATTGCCCAGCCCGACAATATTCATCCACCCAACAAACAGGACGTGGGGGCGCGTCTGGCCAGATGGGCGGTGGCTCACCAGAAGTCCAAACCGG
>JBGSVU010000632.1:0-5667 GCA_041752775.1 Pirellulaceae bacterium
ATCAAAACCGGCGATGGAGCGAAAACTGGCTGTGCGAACGCAGATTCATATTGATGTGGGCGGGACGTTCACCGACTGGATTGCCTGTTTTCCGGATGGCAAAACGTTTTCGGGCAAAGTCCTCAGCAGTGCGATCACGAAAACCGGGTTGAAACAGTCGGGGCGCTGCAGGGAGCTGTTTCCCGAATATCTGAAACCGGTGGGGGCCGGATTCTGGGCGGGTTACCCTTATCGCATGCTCGATGCGCAGGGGGCGGTCACAGCCCGCGGAGTGACCGAATGCCGGAACAATACGCTCATTTTTCCCGGTGACGAAGTCGCTGTGGATCCGGTTGGGCTGGAGATTCTCAGCCCTGAGCCTTCTCCCATTTTTGCGATCCGGCAACTGTTTGGGTTGCCGCTGGACGCCGCCTTGCCGGATCTCGAACTGCGGCTGGGGACCACCCGCGGGACCAATGCCCTGCTGACCCGGCGCGGAGCGAGAACGGCTTTCGTCACGACTCGCGGGTTCGGCGATCTGTTGCGGATCGGCACGCAGGACCGGCCGCACCTGTTCCAGCTGACGGTCCAGAAAGCGCAGGGACTGTTTGAGACTTCGATCGAGATTGATGAGCGCGTGGCTGCTGACGGAACGGTGTTGCAGGCGCCCGATGCCGCGCGGATTCGCCAGCAGTTGACAGAACTGAAACAGCAGGGGATGGATTCGCTGGGGATTTGTCTGTTGCACGGTTTCCGGTTTGGAAAACATGAGGAACTGGTGGCGGAGCTCGCCCGCGATGTGGGCTTTACGGAAATTAGTCTTTCATCGCAGGTTGCACCTCTGATCCGCATGGTGCCGCGTGGTGAAACCACCGTGCTGGACGCTTTTCTGAATCCGGTCATTCGCAGTTACTGCGACCAGATTCTGTCGGCGCTGTCGCCGGCCAGCACATTGCAGTTGATGACCAGCGCGGGATCGCTGGTGGGGCGCGACCGTTTCACAGGCAAAGACTGCGTTCTGTCGGGACCGGCGGGAGGCGTTGTCGGGTTCGCCCGGACAGCCCAGGCCGCAGGGTTTGACCGCTCGATCGGATTTGACATGGGGGGTACCAGCACCGACGTGGCGCGATTCGATGGCCAGTTTGCCCGGGAGTACGAGACGCGCAAGGCCGGTGTCCGGATTCTGACTCCGGTGATGGCGATTGAAACGGTGGCGGCAGGTGGAGGTTCGATTTGTTCGTTTGATGGCGTCCGTTTGCGGGTGGGACCGGACAGTGCCGGCGCCGATCCTGGCCCGGCCTGTTATGGCAGCGGTGGACCTTTGACCGTCACCGACCTGAATCTGTTGCTGGGACGAATCAGTGTGCAGCAGTTTCCGTTTCGGCTGGACCAGGCCGCGGCGCAGAGGCGGCTGGTGGCGTTGCGGGATACTGTCAATACGGCCACCGGCAGGGATGCCACTGCTGAAGAAATCGCGGCAGGATTGCTGGACATTGCCAATCATTCGATGGCCCTCGCCATCAGTACAGTCAGCGTGCGCAGGGGATTCGATCCGCGCGACCATCTGCTGGTTGCGTTTGGGGGTGCCGGTCCACAACATGCCACGGCGGTCGCATCAGCGCTGGGGATTCCCCAGGTCCTGATCCATCCGCTGTGCAGTATGTTGAGCGCGGCCGGGATCGGTTTGTCGGAAAAGGCCAGCCACGCGGTCGAGCCGGTCCTGCAACTGCTGGGCGATAGCGCGGACCAGCTTCCGCAAATTTTTGCGGAACTTTGCCAGCGGGCAGGGCAAGGCCTTTACAGTGACGGTTTGCACGAGAATGATCCCGTCGAAATGCGCAAACGGCTTGATTTGAGATATTCCGGAACCGAGCCTTCCATCACGACCGATTTGCCGGCCGATGGTGACTGGCACAGGGCATTCGTGCAGGCCCATCGCCAGCTGTACGGATACGTGCAGGACCGACCCGTTGAAGTCGTTGCAGCGCGTGTCGAAGCCGTAGCCATCAACAGGAATTCGCCAGCTTTTGCCGGTCCCGGACGGACCGAATCGGCGGCAGGTGCCACCCGTCCGGTCGATACAGAGATTGTATCGATGTGGACGCGCGACGCCGGCGGCGCGATGGTCCTGCAAAAGGTCCCGTTGATCGCATGGTCCGGCCTGCGGACAGGAACATCAGTCGATGGACCGGCGCTGATCGCCAGCGACACGACGTCGGTCGTAGTCGATGCGGGATGGCAAACCCGGGTTCTGCCCGACCGGCAGCTGTTGCTCACAAAAACAGTTGCAGCTGACAATTCCCCACAACCTGCCGGCGACATCACCGCCATCGTGGACGATCCTTTCCAGACGGAAATCTTCAGCCAGCAGTTTGCAGTGATCGCCCGGCAGATGGGAATCACTTTGCAGCAGACCAGTATCAGCGTCAACATTCGCGACCGTCTGGATTTTTCCTGTGCAGTTTTTTCTGCGGATGGCAAACTGGTGGTCAACGCACCGCACATTCCCGTCCACCTTGGATCGATGGGCGAATCGGTCCGGTCGGTAATCGCTGCGAATCCGGAGGTTTTCGACGGAGATGTTTTTGTCACGAATCATCCTTACCGCGGCGGGTCGCATCTGCCCGACGTGACCGTGGTGACACCTGTTTTTGTGGACTCGCAGACCCGTCCTGCCTTCTGGGTCGCCAGTCGCGGACATCACGCCGAGATCGGCGGCAAGACGCCGGGTTCGATGCCGCCGGATGCCAGAACCCTGGCCGATGAAGGCGTTCTGGTCGACAATCTGAAAGTCATTGACCGTGGCACCCAGCGGATCGAGCTGTTTGAACAGCTGTTGACTGAATCTCGCTGGCCCTCCCGCAACCCGCGCGACAATATCGCGGATCTGCAGGCTCAAATTGCTGCCAACCGGATGGGCGCGGGCGAGTTGCAACGGCTGGTTGTGAACAACACCCTGCCAGTCGTCCAGCGGATGATGGAGAGCATTCGTTCGGCAGCGCGACGAACTGTTGAAATGCGTCTGGAAAAAATTCCGGATGGTGAAACCACTTTTTCCGACGTGATGGACACGGGTGCAAGAATCTGCGTGCGGATCGCAAAAAAGGGTAATCGGCTGGAAATTGATTTTGAGGGGACCGACCCGGTCCAGCCCGATAACCTGAATGCCAACCGCGGAATCGTCGCGGCGGCAACAATGTATGTGTTGCGCTGTTTGCTGGATTATGACATCCCGCTGAACGACGGGATCCTGGAACCGGTCAGCCTGAAGATTCCGGAAGGCTGTTTTCTGAATCCGGTTCCCCAGGACAGCGCCGACGAGTGTCCGGCGATCGTTGGTGGAAACGTCGAGACCAGCCAGCGGGTGGTCGATGTGCTCTTGGGTGCCCTTGGGATTGCGGCGGCCAGTCAGGGAACGATGAACAACTGGTTGATGGGCGGGGCAGGGTTTGGCTATTACGAAACATTGGGCGGCGGAACGGGCGCGACCGCCGACGGTCCGGGTGCCGACGCGGTTCATTCGCACATGTCCAATACGCGGCTGACGGATCCCGAAGTCCTGGAAACACGCTACCCGGTGCGGTTGGTCGAATGCCGCATTCGTGCGGGCAGCGGTGGTTCGGGAAAACACGCCGGCGGCAACGGTATGCTGCGAACAATCGAATTCCTCGAACCCCTGACGGTTTCCCTGCTGACCAGTCGCCGTGACAACAGGCCCTACGGGATGAACGGTGGACAACCCGGCATGGCGGGAGTCAACCGGCTGATTCGCGCCAGTGGGACGGAGGAACGGTTGCCGTTTCGAAGCGCATTCGCCGCTCTGCCAGGCGACCGGCTGCAAATTGAAACGCCGGGAGGTGGCGGATGGTCGCCGAATCCGGGTGGCGGCGACGAGGGCAGGCTGGCGGGTTTGGAGGGAGGCGGATAACATGCAGGAGTCGAGCCTGAGTAGCCTGGCTGGCTGGTTCTGTTGTTCAACTGTTTTTCCGCTATGCAAATTGATTACGCGCTGCTTCAGGCACTGCACGCCAAACTGAATCTGATCGCCGACCTTAATGACCAACTGGACCGTTGCCCGCGCATGATCCGGGCGGCCGAAGCAGCCGAACGGAATCTGTTGCAGGAATACGATTCAGCCAAAAAGCTGCTGGTCGAAACCCGCAAGGCCGCCGACGAAAAGCAGATGCAGCTGAGCAGTCGCGAAGCCCGCATTGAGAAAATGTCCGGTCAGCGCAACGCCGCGGAAAACAACCGCGAATTTCAGGTTCTCGGCGAACAAATCGAAGCCGATCTGCTGGCCAATGCAGTGCTGTCCGACGAAATCCTCGAACTGCTGGAGCGGATCGACGTGTTGACGGAACAGCAGGCGACAACCAAATCGAATCATGCCAAGGGGATCGCCGAAGCCGAACGGGTGCGCGGCGAAACCGCCTCACGGGTGGCCCGAATCGAAAACGATCTGCTGGCGGAACGCGACGAACTGGCCAAACTGGAACGCCAGTTGCCGGGACAGGTCATGGAAGAATACCGCCGGCTGGTCAAGGCCAGTGGCGAAAACGCGCTGGCCGAAACCGATGGCGAAACCTGCGGCGGATGCCACAGTGTACTCACCACCCAGACCATGAGCGATCTCTTTTCGAAAAAACCGGTCTACTGCAAAAACTGCGGCACATTTCTCTATGTGATTCGCGGCCAGGCGGTTTGATCGCGCCGGTTTCGCTATACTGTTGGCCAGGAGAGACCGGTGCAACTACCGTTCAATTTGGCGAGCTGATGCAATGAATCAGAATGCATCTGGTGGGGAGACAGAACATTCCGCAGAGCCGAATTCAGAAGTGAATTCCGGGCTGGCCGAACAATTCCGGCTGCAACTGCTGGACCACGTCAGCGAACTGGTCTGGAGCCTGACGCCGGACGGCAGGCGGCTGACCTATTTCAATCCCGCCGCCGCGGTGGTTTTCGGAGCCGCGGTTTCCGAAGTCTTGCAGCGTGACGGAATGTGGCTGGGTGCGATTCATCCTTCCGACAAAATTCTGGTCCAGGAACAGCTGCAGATGCTGGCCGAAACGGGCGGATTCCGCCAACAGTTTCGCGTTCTGGGAAATGACGGGACGGAGCGGCAGCTCGAAGCGACCTTTCTGCCGCTGCGCAACGAACACAACGAAATCGTGCAGGTCGCTGTCCTGGCCCAGGACAGTTCCGAGCGTATCCTGGCCCAGCGCAGCCTGGTCGAAGCCCGCGCGGTGTACGATTCGCTGATCGAGAATCTGCCGATCAAGGTTTTTCGCAAAAACCGTCACGGCCGTTTCGTGTTCTGCAACCAGCTGTTTTGCGATGCCCTCCAGCTGGAACTGGAAGAGATTGTCGGCAAGACCGATGAAGACCTGTTTCCGTTTTCAGTGGCAAAAAAGTACCGCGACGACGACCGGCAGATCCTCGAAACCGGCCTGCCCTACCACTCGGTCGAAGAGCACCCCCTGGCCGACGGATCAATTTCCTGGGTCGAAGTCATCAAGTCGCCACTGCGGGACCGCGACGGCAGGCGAATCGGCATTCAAGGCGTTTTCTGGGACGTGACCGACCGGGTCATGGCCCAGCGCAGCCTGGTCGAAGCCCGCGCGGTGTACGATTCGCTGATCGAGAATCTGCCGATCAAGGTTTTTCGCAAAAACCGTCACGGCCGTTTCG